>CAZPNB010000116.1:0-10638 GCA_964587305.1 uncultured Spirochaetales bacterium
CGGCAGCAGCGCGATAGCACTCGCGCCGCTCGACTCAGGTGCGGGCGTGCACGCCGTGCTGTGCGCCTCGGACCGCCAGAGCGGTGGCGGATTCGGCGCGGAGGACCTGGCTCTGTTGCGCCTGCTCGCCCGGCAGGCCGGGCGCTGGCTCGACCCGCCGATCCCGCGAGTCGAGCAGGCCGCGCCGCTCGAGTCGCCGGCGGCAGCGGTGGAAGCCGACGCCGAGCTCTTGCGCGCGATCGCCGACGGAATGACCCGCGAGATCGAGCCCGGGCGGCTCCTCACGGCATCGCTGCGCCCGGTCGCGCGGGCGACCTCGGCGCGCGCGGTCTCGCTGTACCTGATCGACAACGCGAGTGGCCGCCTCGTGTGCGAGGCCCAGTGCGAAGGCACCGACGTCGACCGCGCCGACCTGCCGCGCGATGCCGGCCTGACCGGCGGGAGCCTGCAATCGGGAGCGATCGTCGCAACGGACCGGCCCGAGCGCGATCCGCGCTTCGATCCGGACGTCGACACGCCCGAGGGCGGTAGACCCGGTCCCATGCTCGTCATTCCGCTGCGCGTGCGCGATCGCGTGCTCGGCGTGGCGCGCGTGTTTTTCGGAGCGGAAGTCGGAGCCTCGGCCCGGCTCGGCGAGCTGCTCGCCGCGCCGCTCTCCGCGGCGATACGCAACGTCCTCCTGTACCGTAGCTTGCTCGAATCGGTGGACGACGTGGCGCGCGCGCGGCGCGAGGCCGAGGGCAGACGCAGCGGATGAAGGACCTGATCGACAAGGCCGAAGTCCTCGTCGAGGCGATGCCCTACATCCGGCGCTTCGCGAATTCGACGATCGTGCTCAAGTACGGCGGCAGCGCGATGAGCGACTCGACGCTGCGCGCGTCGTTCGCGCGCGACGTCGTGCTGCTCAAGTACATCGGCCTGCGGCCGGTGATCGTGCACGGGGGCGGCCCGCAGATCGGAAGGACGCTCGAACGCCTCGGCGTGCAGTCGACGTTCGTCGATGGGCTGCGTGTCACCGACGATCAGACGATGGACGTGGTCGAGATGGTGCTCGGCGGAACGGTCAATCGCGAGATCGTCGCGCTGATCCAGCAGGCGGGGGGCCGCGCAATCGGGCTGACCGGCAGTGACGGCGACATGATTCGCGTCACCCGGCGCACGTCTCCGGACCGCGATCTCGGCCGGGTAGGCCGGGTGCGCGGGGTGGACCCGGCGCCGATCACCGCGGTGGCCGACGCCGGCTACGTGCCAGTGATCGCCCCGATCGGCGTCGACGACGACGGCCTCACGCACAACGTGAACGGCGACGAGGCGGCCGGAGCGGTCGCGCAGGCGCTGCACGCGGAGAAGCTGATCCTGCTGACCGACGTCGAGGGCGTGCTCGATGCGCAGGGGGTGCTGATGCCCCAGCTGACGATTCTCGAGGCGCACAAGCATATCGCCGAGGGAACGATTCGCGGCGGCATGATCCCCAAGATCGAGTGCTGTATCAGCGCGCTCGAATCGGGTGTCGGTCGCACGCACATCGTCGACGGACGCATCCTGCACGCGATCCTGCTCGAGATCTTCACCGACACAGGCGTCGGCACGCTGCTGGGGCGCTAGGCGTGCCCAAGGACTTCGTCAGCCTGGCCGACTGGAGCGCCGGGGAGCTGCGCGCGATGCTCGGGCGCGCAGCCGAGCTCAAGGCGCTTCACCGCCGGGGGGAGCGGCCGCAGACCCTCGAGGGCCGCTCGCTGGCGATGTTCTTCGAGAAGCCGTCGCTGCGCACCCACGTGACCTTCGAGGCCGGGATGACCCAGCTCGGCGGCCACGCGATCTGGCTGCGGCCCGAGCAGGTCGGCATCGGCACGCGCGAGAGCGCCGCCGACGTCGCCAGCAACCTCTCGCGCTGGGTCGACGTGCTGGTCGCTCGGACGTTCTCGCACCATCTCGTCGAAGAGCTCGCCGCCGCGGCGTCGATTCCGGTCATCAACGGGTTGACCGACCTGCTCCACCCCTGCCAGGTGATGGCCGACCTGCAGACGGTCGCGGAGCGGCGGCCGCTCGAGGGGTCGGTGATCGCCTACGTAGGCGATGGTAACAACATGGCGAATTCGCTCTTGCTCGGCGCGGCCGTGCTCGGGCTCGAGCTGCGCCTCTCGACGCCGGAGTCGCACCGGCCGGCGCGGCGGGTGCGCAAGCGCGCCGAGGAGCTCGCCGCCGCCAGCGGGGCGCTGCTTTCATGGAGCGAGGACCCGGTGGCGGCCGTGCGCGGCGCCCACTTCGTCTATACCGACGTCTGGACCAGCATGGGTCAGGAGGCCGAGCACGACCTGCGGCTCGAGATCTTCCGGCCCTATCAGGTCAATGCGGAGCTGCTGCGCCACGCACCCGACGCGTGGATCATGCACTGTCTGCCCGCGCATCGCGGCGAAGAGATCACCGACGAGGTGCTCGACGGCGAGCGCAGCATCGTGTTCGACCAGGCGGAGAACCGCCTCCACGCCCAGAAAGCGATCCTCGAGCGCCTGCTGCGCCGTTAGCAAGCGCCCGCAAGCCGCGCGCAAGGACGGGGGGCAGGGCTAGATCCGCCTCAGCTTTCGCGGGTGGCGCGCCGAAGAGAGGCGAGGGGTCGAGGCCCTGCCGTCTCGGGCAAGTCGCGCGCAGCGAGCCAAAGGCGAGCGAAAACCATCGGGCCGGGGGAGTGCATGCGTTCCAGTGCCGGCGGAACCGACGCCGATCGGCGTTGTCCGCGCCTCGCCCCCGGCTGGGAGGCGCAGGCCACGGCTCTGAATCCGACGGAGGGGTTCTTGCTGTCGCGAATCGACGGGCACACGCCGTGGGCGGTACTGCGGCAGATCGGCGGGCTCTTGCCCGAAGAAGTGGACCTCGCGCTCGAGAGCTGGGCGAAGGCCGGGCTCGTGCTGCTCGACGCGGGCGAGGTTCGCGAGGAACACGCGGCCGTCGAAGCTCGGGAGTCCCCGCGGGATAGAGACGCGATCGATCCCTCACTGGATCTCGACGTTGCGCTCCAGCGGCAGATCCTCGCGTTCGAGGCGCGCCTGGAGCAGGCGAGCTATCACGAGATCCTCGGTGTCGAGCGCGGCTCCGAGCCACGCCAGATCAAGCGCGCCTACTTCGAGCTCTCCAAACAATTCCACCCCGACCGCTATTTCCGGCGCAACATCGGCAACCACGCGCTGCGCCTCGACCGCATCTTCAAGCACGTGGCGCTGGCCTACGAGCTGCTGTCGGATCCGACGAGCCGGAGCGAGATCGAGCGTGCGATGGAAGACGCACCGCCGCTGGCGCCCGCGACGGGCGAGTATCGCGTGGCCGATGCGGGCCGCGGCGAGCGGATCGCGGAGGCCGCGATGCCGCAGCGCGGCTACCGGACGCCGTCGCGGATGGAGAACCTCGAGCGCCTGCGCAGCCACTTCAAGATCCCGAAGAAGGCGCTGGCGGAGCGGCGCTTCAAGGCTCGCCAGTTCCACCAGGCGGCGCGGGCCGCTGCCCACCAGACGTGCTGGCTGGAGGCGGCCGCGAGCGCGCGTCTGGCGATCTCGTTCGACCCGTGGAACCCCGAGTACAAACAGCATTTTGCGTCGATCCAGGCCGACGTGTACGCCGCCCGCGCAACGGAGCTGCTGCTGCAGGCCGACGGCGCGAATGCCGTGGCCGATGCGCTGAAGCTGCTTGAGGAGGCGATCCATTACCGCCCTGTCGATGCGGCTCTCCATGCGCGTGCGGCAGCGCTCGCGCTGGAGACGGGCGACCTGGAGCGCGCCCACGAGTTCGCGGAGAGCGCGTGCGAGCTCGAGCCCGCGGTGGCGGGCAACCAGCTGACGCTCTGTCGTGTCGCGAGGCGCCGCGGAGACATCAAGGGGGCGAGGGAAGCCCTGGCGGAGGCGGTGAAGCTGTCTCCCACGGATCCGGACGTCCTGGCGGAGCAGAAGCAGCTCTCGAGGCGCGGGCGATGAACGGAGGAACTCGATGAGTCGAGTAATCGGTATCGATCTGGGCACCACGAACTCGTGCGTTGCGGTGGTCGACGGCGGCAAGCCGGTCGTGATCCCGAACACCGGCGGCTACAAGACGAGCCCCTCGATGTTCGCGATCTCCCAGGACGGCAAGCGGCTGGTGGGTCACCTCGCGAAACGGCAGGCGATCACCAACGCCAGGAACACCGTGTATGCGTCGAAGCGGCTGATCGGGCGCCGCTTCGACTCACCGGAGCTGCAGAAGGCGCTCGAATTGTGTCCCTACGAGATCGTGGAGGGTCCGAACGGAGACGCGCGCATCCTGTTGGGGGACAAGGCGTTCAGCTGTTCGGAGATCAGCGGGATCATTCTGCGCGAGATGAAGCGCGTCGCCGAGGAGTATCTCGGCGAGCCGGTCTCCGAGGCGGTCGTCACGGTCCCGGCGTACTTCAACGACACGCAGCGCCAGGCGACGAAGGACGCCGGCAAGATCGCCGGCCTCGAAGTGCTCCGCATCATCAACGAGCCGACGGCCGCGGCGCTCGCCTACGGCGTCGGCTCGACGGTCGACGAGAAGATCGCCGTCTACGACCTCGGCGGCGGCACCTTCGACATTTCGATCCTCGAGCTCGCCGACGGCGTGGTCGAGGTACTCGCGACGGCGGGCAACACCTTCCTCGGCGGCGAGGACTTCGACCGATTGATCGTCGAGCATGTCCTCGAGCAGTTCGAGAAGCAGGAGGGCCTCGATCTCCGCGACGACCTGATGGCCCTCCAGCGGCTGAAGGACGCGGCGGAGAAGGCGAAGTGCGATCTGTCTTCGGTCCAGACCACCGAGATCAACCTGCCGTTCATCGCGAACGACGCCAACGGAGCCCGTCACCTGAACATGGAGCTCTCGCGGGAGACGCTCGACGAACTCGTCGGCGACATCGTCGCCCAGACGATGAAGAACGTCAGGCAGTGCGTCGCCGACGCCGGCCTTTCACCCGCACAGATCGACCACGTCGTGCTGGTAGGCGGCCAGACGCGCACGCCGCTGGTGCAGAAGGCCGTTGCCGATTTCTTCGGAAAGCCAGCGCACCGCGGCGTGAATCCCGACGAGGTGGTCGCGGTGGGTGCCGCGATCCAGGGCAGCGTGCTGATCTCCGATGACAAGAGCCTGCTGCTGCTCGACGTGACGCCGCTCTCGTTGGGCATCGCGACGTTTGATGGACACTTTGCGGTGCTGATCGAGCGGAACACGACGGTGCCGGTGCGCAAGGCGCACAGCTTCACGACCTCGCGCAACGGCCAGCGCGCCGTGAAGATCCGCGTCCTCCAGGGCGAGAGCGAGCGCGCCGACGAGAACCACCTGCTCGGCGAGTTCGTGCTGAGCGACATCCCGCCGGCCGACAAGGGTAAACCCGAGATCGAGGTCTCTTTCGACATAGACGCCAACGGCATCGTCAACGTGTCGGCGCGTGACGTCGCGACCGGGTGCGAGCAGTCGGTCGCCGTCAACACGACCGGAACCCTCTCCGACGAGGAGATCCAGCAGATCATCGCGGAGAACTCGGACGTCGAGCTGCCCGGCGATGCGTGACGCCGGGCGCCGAAGATCGAAAGGGGCCTCATGACCTCCGGATCCAGGTCACTCTTGGACTTCATCCAGACGCCGGTCCTGGTGGGGGACCCCGACGGCCGCGTCGTTTATGTGAACGCGGCCTTCGAAACCGACTTCCTGGTGCCGGTGGAGGAGATCGTCGGACAGCCGGTGGCGAACTTGTTCGAGGGGGGCGGGCGCGAGGCGGTCCTGCGCGCCGTGGCGCAGGTCTGTGACAGCCAGGGCGACAAGGACTCCGCGCGCTTCAGCCTGCTGGTAGAGGACCGCGGCTACAAGGCGCTCGCTTCGGCCGTGGAGGCCGAGGGCGGGCGGGTCGGAGTGATCCTGCTGTTGACCCGGGAGACTCCGGGCGAGGCGCGCGTCCAGACCTTCCGCCGCGAGATCCAGGAGCCGCTGGACGAGCTCTCCGCGTGCCTGTCGAGCCTGGCCGAGTACGCCGAGGGTCCGAACGTCGACATACAGCGGCTGGCCGTCGCCGACGGCGTGCGCTGCGTGGAGCGGATCCGCAAGTGGGCCGGCATGGTCGCGGCCAGCCTCAAGGATGGCTCGAAAGCCTGACCAGGCGAGACTTGGCCATTGGCCTTCGCCGGGCTCCGCCTCGCTGCGCTCACTCGGGCCGCGACAGGCGCAGGCCCTGGAGGCGGATGAAGCCGCCGGCGTCGCGCTGGTCGTATCCGCCTGCCTCGTCGAAGGACGACTGTCGCGCCGAGTAGCGCGACACCGGGGACTGCCGGCCGGTGATCGACACCGCGCCCTTGAACAAGCGCACGCGTGCTTCGCCCGTCACGCCGCGCTGGGAGGCGTCGATCGCAGCGCGCAGGAAGGCCATCTCCGGCGCGTACCAGAATCCGTTGTAGATCAGCTCCGCGAAGCGCGGCGCCAGGCGATCGCGCTCGTGCATCACGTCGCGGTCCATCGTGATCGACTCGACGGCGCGCCGCGCCGCGTGCAGGACGGTCCCGCCCGGCGTCTCGTATACGCCGCGCGACCGAAGCCCCACGAAGCGGTTCTCCACCATGTCGACGCGGCCGATGCCATGGGCACCCGCGTGCTGATTCAGGCGCTGCAACAGGCGCGCAGGCGACAGCGCTTCGCCGTCGATCGCGACGGGCCGCCCGTCCTCGAACGCGATCGTGATCTCGCTCGCCGTGTCGGGGGCGGCCTCGGGTGAGCGCGTGAGCAGGAACATCTCCTCGTCGGGTGCGCGCCACGGATCTTCGAGGATCCCGCCCTCGTAGGAGATGTGCATCAGGTTGCGATCCATCGAGTACGGCTTCGCGAGCGTCGCAGTGACGGGGATCCCGTACTTCTGGGCGTAGGCGATGCAGTCGGGCCGCGATTGGAGGTCCCACTCGCGCCAGGGCGCGATGATCGAGAGCTCAAGCGCGAACGCGCGGAATGTGAGCTCGAAGCGCACCTGGTCGTTGCCCTTGCCGGTGGCGCCGTGTGCGACGGCGTCGCATCCGGTCTCGCGGGCTACCTCGGCCTGGTGCTTGGCGATCAGCGGCCGCGCCAGCGCCGTGCCCAACAGGTAGCTCCCCTCGTAGACGGCCGCGCCCGAGATCGCCGGAAACACGAAGTCGCGGACGAACTCTTCGCGCACGTCGCGCACGATGCAGTCCACCGCGCCGGTGGCGCGTGCCTTCTCCGGCAGGCCCGAGAGCTCCTCTTCCTGTCCGACGTCGGCGGTGAAGGCGACCACTTCGCACTGGTACTGGTCGATCAGCCAGTGCAGGATCACCGACGTATCAAGCCCGCCGCTGTAGGCGAGACACACGCGCTTCACTTCGCGTCGCGACATGGCGATCCTCCGCAGCGCGGGACGGTAGCAGCCGGCGCAAGTTGCGCGCCGCGAGCCGCAGGCGAGCGAACACCATCGGGCTGGTCTTTCAGTCGTTCGCCGCCAGGAAGCGCAAGAGCGATGGCAGGCACAGCTTCATCATGTCGACGTCCGGATCGAGCTCGGCGCCGAGCGAGAACACGTAGGAGAGCGTCTTCGCGTACAGCAGCAAGTCGATCGGGATCCGCAGTCCCGGCGTCTCGCGGAGCAGCGCCACCGCTTCGCTCTTGAGCGAGAGCACCTGCCTGCTACCGACCGCGAGTGCGCCACCCTGGCTCTGGATGCGCTCGAACATCGACGCCACGGCGGTACCGACGGCGTTCCGATAGCCCGGGGCGATCGCGCCGAGTCGCTCCATGCCGTCGAGGAAGGCGGCGAGGTCCCGCTTCATCAGTGCATAGATCCCCTGGCGCAGCTCGCGACGCAGCCCGGGGTCGAGGCGACGCGACAGCCCGAAGTCGACGAACAACAGGCGCGGGTGACCGGCTGCATCGGGCTCTTCCACCACGAACAGATTCCCGGGGTGGGGGTCGGCGTGGAACAGCCCGTCGACGAACACCTGCGAGTTGTAGGCGCGCGCCAGGATCTCCAGCACGGCTCGCGGCTCGACGCCGAGGCGTGCGAGTCCGGCTCGATCGGCAATGCCGACCGCAGGATAGTGGCGCATCGTCAGCACGCGTCGCGTCGAGTGCCCCGCAATCACCTCGGGCACCAGCACGGCAGCGTCGCCGGCCAGGTTCGCGGCGATCTCTGCGGCGACGCGCGCCTCGCGCTCGAAGTCGAGCTCCTCGCGCAGCCCGTCGCCGAACTCGCGGAACAGCACGTCGGCTCCGCCACTCCCGCGCCGCGCGTTACCGACCCAGCCGAGCAGCCAGCGCACGATCCGCAGATCAGCGTGCAGCGACGCGGCGAGCCAGGGGTACTGAACCTTCACCACGACCGGGTCGCCGTTCGGAAGGCGCGCGCGATGCGCCTGTGCGATCGACGCCGCGCCGAGCGGCTCGACGTCGAACTCCGCGAACGCGCTCTCGAGCGGGCATTCGAGCTCGGCCTCGACCACCGCGCGGATCCGCGCGAACGGCAGCGGAGGCACACGATCGCGCAAGGTCGCGAGTGCCTCCGTGGCGTCTTTCGGCAGCACGTCGAAACGGATCGCGCCGAACTGGCCGAGCTTGGCGAAGGGTCCCTTGAGTCGGCCCATTGCCCGCACCCCGCGCCGCAGCGCGCGCTGCTGGGTCGTGAGCTCGAAGCCGCGTGCACGCTCCCCGAGCAGCTTGCGTGCCGCGCGACCGGCCGCCAGCTCGACTGCCGCGCCGAGCAGCGCAGTCCCGAGCACCCAGATCTGCGGCACGCCGGTGGGGCGCAGCCGCTCCGTGCCGCGCAGCCGCGGCATCCGCGTCGCCGAGCGCCACTCGGTCGGCTCATCCGCAGGGAGGCGCAGGCGAGCGAGGGTCATCGGCAAGCGGTCCTTCCGCGCACAGCGAGGCGCAGCCGAGCGAAGGTCATCAGGCTAGTCTACCGGAGCGTGTCCATGCTGCGACGCGACGTCGTGCTAGCTCTGGCGCTGCTCGCGTGCCGCGATGCCGAGCCGGTCGGGTCGCCGCCGGCGATCACCCGCTACGACGATCTCTACTCCGTGTCGGTGATCGACGCCGACCACGTCGTCGCGGTCGGAGATCACGGCGCTGCCTGGTGGTCGGAAGACGGCGGTGAGAGCTGGCGGCGCGGGCGCACCGCGACCGATCGCCCGCTCTATGCGGTGTCGATGGCGGACCGCGCGAGCGGTTGGGCGGTGGGACAGCAGGGCGTCATCCTTCACACGCGCGACGGCGGCCGCAGCTGGACACTCGAGGCCGACCGCAACGGCGATCACCGCTCGCACCTGTTCGGCGTGCACGCGCTCGACGCGCGGCGCGCCGTTGCGGTGGGCAGCTGGGGGGCGCGTCTCGCGACCCGCGACGGCGGCGAGTCGTGGACCGATCACTCCCTCCGCGTCACCCCCGATCACCCGCAGTTCGTCTGGCTCTCGGCCAGCGAACGCGAAACGCTGCAGCGCGGCGGCAGCGTGTTCGAGGACGTCGTGCTGCAGGACGTGTCGTGCCTCGCCGGCACCGACGATTGCTGGCTCGTCGGCGAGTTCGGGTCGACCTTCCGCTCACGGGACGGAGGAGAGAGCTGGACGCGCGGCGAGATCGCGAGCGACACCGGCAGCGTTTCGATCGCCTTCCCGGCGGGCGGGACTGCGCTCGGCGACGACGGTCTCGCCGCGCTGCGCGCGTTCGCCGCGCGAATCGCAGGCGAGGAGCACCGGGTCGTCCGACTGGAGCCGTTCGCGGGCGCGCACGAGATCGCAGCGTACGCTCGGGGGGCGGGCGCCGTGGACCTGGTCGAACGGCTCGCGGCCCGCGCCGCCGAGGTACAGGCTGCGCTCGAGGCGGCGGGTGTCGCGAGCGACCGCTTGCGCGTCGACGGCCTACCGCCCTGGGACGCCGCCGGCGCGGCCGATCCAGATCCGGCGGCGATCGCTCGCTACCTCGCGCAACGCCGGGCGCGAGACGCGCGCGTGGAGCTCTCGCTGCGGGAGACCCCGGTCCTGTTCGCGGTCGACTTCGCCGATGCCGAGACCGGACTCGCCGTCGGCCTGGGCGGTGCGCTGCTCCGGACCGGGGACGGAGGGCGCAGCTGGATTCCGGTCGCGACCGGCCGCCGTCACGCGCTGTTCGCGGTGGCCGCCGGCACGCGCCGCGCGGTCGCGGTCGGGGAGCAGGGCACGGTGCTCCACTCGTCTGACGCCGGCGCGAGCTGGTCGGCGCCGGACGAGCACCGCCTCGCCCCGCTCTCCGGTTTCCTGCGCGATCTGGACTTCGCCCCCGGCGCCGACCCGCGCACCGGTTTCAGCGTCGGTCGAGGCGGGGCGGTGCTGCGCACGCGCGACGGCGGCGAGTCGTGGACGCAGGTGCTGCCGCCGGCGGGGTAGCGCGCGCGGCGCAAGCGGCCCAGGGGCCTAGCGTATACCGCCGCCCCGCGGGCGCCGCGCGGTAAGTCAGCGATGTATCGATCCTGCCCCGTGCGCGCGACGTACTCGGGAAATCAGCGAGGCGAATCATGGCGATCACGCAGGAAACCCGCAGGTGCAAGGTTATCTCTCCGTTGGGAGACGACGCGCTGTTCCTGACCGCGCTCGAAGCCTGGGAACGGGTATCGGGTCCCTTTCAGCTCGACTGCCGTTT
>CAZPNB010000117.1:0-4011 GCA_964587305.1 uncultured Spirochaetales bacterium
CGCGAGCTGCGCGCCCGCCGTCGCATGCAGCGCCTGGCCCCCGCGCTATTCGAGCGCTACCTGCGCGGGCTCGGCGGATCGCTGCTCTGAGTCACGCTGCTCTCCGCGGACGCGCGAGCGGGCGGAGCTGGGACTGCGGGATGGCGACGTCGCCCGAGCGGTAGCAAGCGAGCGGCGCCGCGCCGGCGCGCACACCGAGCTCGAACACGAGCGCGTCGGGCGCGCGGCCGTACGCCCGGAGCAGACCCGCGTGCAGGCAGCGCTGGTGGTGGAACGCGCACAGCGCGACGCGATTGCCCGACGCGTCGGAGCCGCCCCTCGAGCGGAAGATCACGTGATGGTCGTGCAGGCTGCACCGCGACGTGCAGTCGCCTACTCGCCCTCGTGCGCTACCGCGGGCTGGTCGACGCGGTCGTAGTAGTACGCGTAGAGCTCGTGCTCGCGCAGCCCCGGGTCGGCGGCGCGCACGATGCCGGCGCGCAGCACGCGGCGTGCGTTCTCGTCGCCGAGCGCCGCGTACTGCGCCACGTAGCCGCTGATGATGTGGACCAGGCCGGGGCAGTCGCGGCGCTCGCGCAGCACGCGGATGCGCGGGTCGTCGGGATTCATGATCACAAGGATCTCGCCGTCGTCACCGACGCGCAGCTCGCCCATCTGACGCAGTGCAGTGTCCCACGCGATCTGGATGCCGCGCCGCGGCTTCGCGCTCGCGTCGCTGCCGGCAGTCCCTTCGGCGCGGCGGCTGCGCTCGCGGCCGCGGCTTCCGTCACTGCGCGCACCGCTGCGGCGCGCCACCGGCGCCACCGCGTCGCTCCCCTGCGGATGCGCCATCCGGCTCAGGTAATCCTCCAGCTCGAGCGCGAGGCTGGTGAGCTGGAGAGCCTCCGCCTTGTGCGCGGCGGCGGCGAGCCAGTCCTTCGCGCGCGCGCGGATGTCCTCGAACAGCTCCTCGCGCCCGAGCTCGAGTCGGTTCTTGTGCGTGCCGAGGCACTCTTTCCACGCCTCAGCGAGGTAGACCTGGAGATGCGCGGTGGAGAGCCCCTTCACCAGCTCGGTCGTCTCCTCGACGAAGCGGTACGCGAAGCCGATGAACGCGCGGTTGTAGACGACGCTCCGCTGTGTCATCAGAC
Organism: uncultured Spirochaetales bacterium; assembly: GCA_964587305.1. Taxonomy (GTDB): domain Bacteria; phylum Myxococcota_A; class UBA9160; order UBA9160; family SMWR01; genus JAHEJV01. The sequence goes on from CAZPNB010000117.1 coordinate 1,131, forward strand.
CGCCGTAGACGTGGTAGGGCCGCCCGTCGATCTCCCCGTCGTACTCGATCACATCGCTGAGCGGGCCGGGGTTCATGTCCTCGATCACGAGCCAGTCCGGAGCTGGCGAGCCCGGGCCCTCGCGACGCACGAAGATCTCGCGGCCCTGCCAGATCCCGGGCGTGTAGCGCTCGGTGAGCAGCCGGCGGAGCTTGTCGAGCTGGATCCCGGGCGCCTGGCCGTGGATGCGCACGCGCGTGCCAGCGCGGGTAGCGAGGCCATCGAAGAGCGGGATCTCGGACGCCCGCCGCGGCCGGCCCTCGTTGAGGTAGGGGAAGTGGTCGCCACGCAGGCACTCCTCCCAGTCGACGCGCAGCCGGCGCAGCTCGCCGCCGCGCAGCGTCGTGACCTCGGCGCGCGGGCCCAGCTTGCACAGCGCATCCGTCATCCCGACGCCGTAGCGGCCGAGCACGCCGCCGCGCCCCGGCGCGCGCGTGCCCTTGCCGAAGCGGATCGCGTCGTTGATGTCCTCCATCCCGTGGCCGTCGTCGGCCACCGTGACGCTTCGCCGCCCGAGCTCGATCCACACCCGCTGCGCGTCCGCGTCGAGCGCGTTGTCGACCAGCTCGCAGATCATGTCGTGCGGCTTGTGATCCGCCATCCGCTTGGAGAGGATCATGTGCGCGACGGGTGTCGCTTCGCGGCGTCGGGGGTTGCGTTTCATGTGACCTCCACTGCACACCTGACGCTCCCCGCGGAGGCCCGCGCCGGGTACGATCCGGAGCGATACCCGCAGCGAGGGTGCGCCATGCCGACGACCAAGGTTGCCATCCGCTTGGACCAGGCGGTACTCGAGCACCTCGACGAGCTCGTCGAAGAGCGCGTCTTTCCGAACCGGAGCCGCGCGATCCAGCAGGCGGTCGAGGAGAAGCTCGAGCGGCTCGAGCGCGGTCGCCTCGCCCGTGAGTGCGCGAAGCTCGACTCGACTCTCGAGGTCGCTTTGGCGGAGGAGGGGTTCTCGGCGGAGGCCGGCGGTTGGCCCGAATACTGAGGGGCGACATCCGCTGAGCCGATCTCAGCCCCACCCGCGGACGCGAGGAGGCCGGCCAGCGGCCCGTGCTCGTCATCAGCCACGACGTCTTCAATGCGCGCTCCGGAACCGTGATTGCGCTGGCGCTGACGAGCCAGGCACCGCGAGCCGGGTTCCCGCTGACGCTCGAGCTCGACACCCGAGGGCTGCCGAAGCGCTCCTGGGTGAAGATCAGCCAGATTCGCACCCTCGCGACCCAGCGACTCGGGCGCAAGCTCTCGACGGTTCCGCCCGAGCAGCTCGCGCGTATCATCGAAGGGTTGAACGAGCTGGTTTCGGAGTGACGGCACCGACCCGGTCACCATGTACGGGAACCTGAGAGCCTCGAGGCGCAGCACGAAGAGATCAATCCAGCCAGGCGCGGCCATGGATCTGCCAGGCGCGAAGCCGCCGCCGGATCGCAGCGTCGTCGTCCTCCGGATGCCGTTGGCGCAGCCACGCTTCCTTGAGAGCGAGCGCGTCCTCGCGGAGGCGTCGCGCCACCGCGAGCTTCGACTCGACATCGAGCCGCGCGAGGATCCGCATCTGCTCGGGGTCGGGGCGATCCGTGGCGCTCACGATGAATGCGCATTCTACTGCCCGATCGTTCGCTCGGCCCGCACGACCGCCCTGGTAGCTCTCGCTGCTCGAACCGGCCGAGACGGGGAGAACATGCCAGAGTAACCGTCGGCCTTTTTCGTGAGTCCGGCCTGCAGGACGGCCGCAATGCCGAGAGCCTGGCGCGCCGCCTCGTCGAGCCGATCGAGGCCCGGACGGGCGACAAGCGAGCGCACGGTCTCGGGGCCGGCCGGGACCTCCCATAGAGGCCACGCGAACTCACCCGCCAAGCGTCGGCCAGTACACGCGGTGGTGCGAATCACGGCGCCCTCACCCGTGACGGGGAAGCAGACCAGCCCGCGAAACGCGAGCCACTCAGCGACGGGCGCGAAGCCGCGGGCATAGCCGGTGTAGATCGCTCCCGGCACGTCGGCCGCTGGATCCCAGTCCATGCTCCGAGGTGCACCGCCGTCGTCGCAACCCGAGCGCAAGGCTTCCTCGATCACGTCGCGGTCGAGATATCCCCGGATCGCCGCGATCTGGTCAAGGAACTGGGCGTTCCTGGCCGTGAAGTCGAAGTAGGTCCGCAGGCTTGCGCGATCGAGCGGTGCTTCCTTGTCCACCTCGATGCCATGCTCGGCGAGTTGCTCGAGATCGGCCGTCGCATCGATCGCTTCGCTCGCGGTCTCGCACATGAGGGCGCATGCGTAAGCGAGGGACCTCTCGTCGTCGGCTTCGCGCCGGTCAGAGAGCCATCGGCGCAGCACCGCGATCGGCGCCTTCAAGCCTGCGAACGGCTTCGGCCCCTGCTTCTCCATCTTGAGGTAGCGGAAGCCCAGAATGGGAGCCGACTCCCATGCGCGCGCGTCCTCCTGCACGACCTCGACCACGGCGTCGAACGACGGGGGGGAGTGCAGAACGGGGCGCCACGCGTCGAGCAGGCGCCATGAGAGCTGCGGCGAGTGCTGGTTCTGGTCGGACTGCGCAACTGAGTCGGCGAGCACGCGCTGCAATCCGACACCGGCGAGGAAGCCGAGCGCAGTGCCCCCGTCGAGCCCCTCCAGCATGACGCCATCGTCAGCCATCGCTCGCCTCCTGCTCGCTCTCGCGGTGGTCAGCGAGGCGAACGATGGCCTCGAGCCACGCCAGTCCCCACCAGCCATATCTGCGCACGAGACTCCAAAAGCGCTCGGCCACACCGGAGTCGAGGCGGACTAGGCGGTGATCGCTCGAGGTTGCGAGCGTCAACCCGTCGAGCGTCGCCTTCACGTCCAC
>CAZPNB010000118.1:0-6059 GCA_964587305.1 uncultured Spirochaetales bacterium
TTCATGGAGAACTACTTCGTGATCGCAGGGCCGCCAGAGGACCCCGCGAAGGTCGCGCAGGCGGCGGATCCCGCCGCTGCGTTCCGCTCGATCGCCGCCGCGAAGGCCCCCTACACGAGCCGCGGCGACGATTCGGGAACCCATCGCCGGGAGAAGCAGCTGCTCGCGCTTGCCGGCCTCGCCGCCGCGCCGCCCTGGCCCGGCTTCACCAGCACCGGCTCGGGCATGGGCCTCACGCTTCAGGTGGCGGGCGAGCGGCGCGCCTACGCGCTCTCCGACATCGGCACCTTTCTCGCGTATCGCGAGCGCACCGGGCTGGTGCGCCTGACGCAGGACGCGCCGTTGCTGCGCAACGAGTACGCGGTGCTGCGGATCGATCCGGTGCGCTTCGCGGGGCGCGGGCGCGGAGCGGCCGCACAGCGCTTCGAGGCGTTCCTGGTCGATCCCGACACCCAGCGCCGGATCGGCGAGTACGGGCGCGAGCGCTTCGGCGCGCCGCTCTTCCGCCCGCTGTTGCTGGCAGCCCCCGCGCCCGCCACGAGCTCGCCCGGGCGGTGACGGAGCTCCCGCGGACAGAGCTGGTCGAGATCACGCTGCGCACGCTCGGCGTGTGCGGGTCGGCGCTGGGGCTGGCGCTCGTGCTCGGCCTGCCGGTCGGCATCGCACTGGGGCGCCGCCGCTTCCGCGGGCGAGCGGGGCTCGTGGCGATCGTGAACTCCGGGATGGGCGCGCCGCCGGTAGCGGTGGGCCTGGTCGCGGCGCTGCTCTTGTGGCGCAGTGGACCGCTAGGCGGGCTCGGCTGGATGTACACCCCGACCGCAATGGTCGCGGCGCAAGTCGTGATCGCGCTGCCGCTCGTGGTCGGCATCACGCTGGCCGCCGTCGGCGCGCTCGCCGAAGACTGGGAGCTGCAGGTGCGCGCGCTCGGAATCCCGGCGCGCTGGCGGCTGTGGCTCTTGCTGCGCGAGATCCGGCTCGGCTTGCTGGCAGCGGTGATCGCCGCGCTCGGCGGCATCCTGTCCGAGGTGGGCGCGGTGATGATGGTCGGCGGCAACATCGCCGGCGAGACGCGCGTGCTGACGACAGCGATCCTGATGTACACGCAGATGGGCGCGTTCGAGGCGGCGATCGGCCTGGCGGCCGTGCTGCTCGGGCTGATGGGCGTGCTCGCCGGCGTGCTGACGGCAGTGCAGCAGAGCGGGCGCGCGTGAGCGAGCCGGCGCTCACGATCCGCGACGTGGATCTCGTGCGGGCGTCGCGAGCCGGCGCGTTCCGCCTGCGTGTGGACGAGCTCTCGCTCTACCGCGGCGAGGTGCTCGTGGTGCTCGGGCCCAACGGGGCCGGCAAGAGCACGCTGTTGCGCGTGCTCGCCGGGATCGAGTCGCTGGCGCACGGCGAGCTCGAGCAGCGCGCCGATGGCGCGGCCGCGCTGGTGTTCCAGCGCCCTGCGGCGTTCGCCGGATCGGTGTCGCACAACGTGCGCGCGGCGCTGCTCGGGAGCGGGCTTTCGCGAAGCGACGCGCGGCAGCGCGTGCGCGCGGCGCTCGAGCGGTTCGACATCGGTCATCTGGCGGCGCGCCGCGCGGCGACGCTGTCGGGTGGCGAGCTGCGCCGGCTCGCGCTGGCGCGCGCGTTTGCCGCGCTGCCCGCGGTATTGCTGCTCGACGAGCCATACGACGACCTCGATCTGGCCGGCCAGGCCGCGCTGACGCTCGACCTGCGCAGGGTGATCGCCGACACCGGTGTCGCGGTGGCGGTCGTCACGCACGATCTGCGCCGCGCGCTGTTGCTCGCCGACCGGATCGCCGCGCTGATCGGAGGGCGCGTCCGGCAGCAGGGCCCGCGCGCCGAGGTGCTGGCCCGCCCGGCGAGCCGAGCGGTCGCCCGCCTGGTCGGCATGGACAATCTGGTTGCGGCGGTCGCCGACCCGGACGGCTGGGGCCGCATCGACGACGCCCACCGCGTTCCGCTCGCCACGACACCGCCGGCGGGCGAGGTCGGCTGGATCGGGATCCGCCCCGAGCATCTGAAACTCGACGTCGGGCGCGGCGACGGCGAAGCGATCGGCAAGGGCCGCATCGAGAGCCTGGTCGATGACGGCATCACGACCCACGTCCGTGTCGCGTGGGCGGGTCTCGAGCTGCGCACGCATCTGCTCGCCGGCCGCGGGCTGGCCCGCACGCTGTCGATCGGCGATCCGGTATCGCTGTCGGTCCGCCCCGAGTGCGTCCACTGGATCCCCGGGCCCGACCCGATGTAGATGCAGGGCGGGTTGTAACCCGCCATAACGCGGCAAGCGGGATTCTTCCGCCCTGCGCGCACCCCCGCGCGGCGTGTACCCTGTCTCCGCCCCCCGCGCGGCCGCCGCGCCGAGGAGACATGACCGAGGACGAGACCGCCTACGATCCAGCGAGCGCAGCGCGCGCCGACGCGGACGAGCCCACGCGCGCGGTGGCGGAAGAGCCCGGAGAGACGCGTGTCGCGACGAGCGAGGACGACGCGGATCGGCGGTCGACCGTCTACGGCAGCGAGCCCACTCCGAGCGAGATCGCGGTCCCCGCGCGCGCGCCTGCCGCGCCGTTGCACGGACTTGCTCCCGGGACAGTGCTATTCGGCGAGTACGAGATCGTCGACGTGCTCGGCGCGGGCGGGATGGGCGAGGTGTACCGCGCGCGTCACCGGCGCCTCGGCGAGACGCGCGCGATCAAGGTGATGCACCCGAACGTCGCGAGCGATCCTCGGGCCGCCGAGCTCTTCGATCGGGAGGCGAAGGCGCTGCTCTCGGTGCGCCACGAGGCGGTCGTCAATTGTCACGATCTGCTCTCCGACGCCGAAGGGCGCGTGTACCTGGTGATGGAGATGATCGACGGCATCTCGCTCGCCGATCGCATCCGCTCCGGCGGGGCACTTTCGGTGGACGAGGTGGCGACGCTCGCACGCCGGGTCGGATCGGGCCTCGCGGCGGCTCACGCGCGCGGCGTGATCCACCGCGACCTCTCGCCCGACAACATCATCCTGCCCGGCGGCCGCGCCGAGCACGCGAAGCTGATCGACTTCGGGATCGCCAAGGTGCTCGCCTCCGGCCAGCAGACGATCCTCGAGGGCTTCAAGGGCAAGCTGGGCTATGCGTCGCCGGAGCAGCTCGGCTTCTTCGACGGGCGGATCGACGGGCGGTCGGACGTCTACTCGCTGGGCCTCGTGCTGTACGCCGCCGCCACCGGCGCCGCGCTGCCGATGGGCAGCTCGGTCGTCGAGGCGGTGGACGCGCGCCGCCAGCGAACCGGGGTGCCGCACGCCTGCCCGGCCGCGCTGCGCGCGGACATCGACGCGATGCTCGCGCTCCACCCCGAAGACCGGCCGGCGACGCTCGACGGCCGTTTCGGCGCCGGCGCGGCGGGGTCGCGGCCGGCGACCGCAGGCGCCGAGCGGCGCAGCTGGGGTCGCCCGGCGCTGCTCGGCGTCGCGGCAGCGGCGCTCGCCGGCCTCGCGGCGGCGGCGGCGGTGATCGCATTGCGGCCCGCCGGCGAGCTCGACGCGCAGCCGGTGGCGGTGGTGGATGTGCCCGAGACCGCGCCGGCACCGACGTCCGCGCCGGCGGCGGAGGGGGTCGCCGCCGTGAAGCCGCCCGAGCCGGCACCCGCTCCGGCTGCTGCGCCGGCGCCGCGCCGCGCGGATCGCGTTGCCAGCGCCAAGGGGCGCCTGCGGGTCATGGGCCTCTTGCGCGGCGCGCAGAGCGCGCTCGAGCGCGACGCGCTGACGGCTCCCGCCGGCGACAACGCCTACGAGAAGTTTCGCGAGGCGCTCTCGCTCGACGCAGGCAACCGCGAGGCGAAGAGCGGCATCCAGGCGACCGCCGCGCGCTGCATCGCGCTCGCCCGCGAAGCGCTCGAACGCGGCGACCTCACCGCGGCGGACGGCTACCTCGCGCAAGCCCGCAAAGTCTCGCCGCGCCACCCGGATCTCGCGGCCGCGGTCGCCGCCGCCGCAACGAAACGCGCCGGGGGTTAGTTCAGCCCGCGGTTCCGCGCTCCAGCGTCATCACCGCCGCCTCGCGCAGGCGGACGCCGATCTCGTCGACGTCTTGGCCCTTGCGCTGCGCCAGCACGTGGGCGTAGGCGAAGCTCTCGCTCGCCTTTGCGTAGTTGCCTTCGTCCACGAAGCGCTTCCCGTCCTCTGCGTAGCGCTTCTCGGGCTCCTGCAGAACCTTCGCCAGCCGGCTCCCGATCTCATGCGAGACCTGGTCGGAGAGCTGCTGGAGGATCTCGAGATCCGACGGCAGGCTCGCGAGCTTGAACTCCATCTTGAAGTTGCCGAGCTCGACGCCCTCGGTGCTCGTGTCGTCGTGCTGCGCCTTCACGTGCAGCGAGTCGGCGAACATCACCTTCGCGGAGTTCGCCTCGACGACCCGGAACGAGACCGAGAAGACGCCCACCTTGCGGTGCACCGTCGTCTCGACCGAGACGTCCTCCTTCACGTCGCGCGTGATCGTCGCGTCGGGCTTCGGGATGTCCTCGCGGTCGTCGGCGGAGAGCCCCACCCACTGCGCATAGAGCGGGTTGGGCTCGGTGACCGTCTCGGTCACCACGCGCACGGTCTTCTTGCCCGCCTTCTCTGTCGTGTCGACCTTCGCCTCGAGGATGTCGCCCTGCACGATGTAGTCGGCGGAGGCGAGCTTGTCGCCACCGGTCCCCAGGTCCTTCTCGCGCAGGATGTCCTCGAGCTGCTCGCGCTCGATGATGCGAACGTCCTGCGGGATGCTCTCGAACAGGTACTGGATGATCTTCGAGCTGACCGCTTCGCCGAACTCGGGCCCGCCGCTGGCGTGCTGGAACGGCAGCGCGGCGAGACGCTTGACGGCGACCTGCTCCACCTCCTCGCGCGTCTCGCGCACCAGACGCAACAGCGAGGGCGACATCGGCTCGAGCTCCTCGACCACCGACAAGTAGGCCCACGCGAGACCGTGCTGCTCTAACTTGCGCGCCTCCCAGTAGCGCTTCTTCATCGCGTCGACGAAGGCCGCCTCACCCGGGAGCTGTTCGCGCGGGCTACCGCCGAGCAGGCTGCGGATCGAGCGCGCCTGGTGGAAGCCGCGATACGCGCCGGCCAGGTTGCCCTGCTCCGCGGCGCCGGCCGCGAGCTCGACGAACGCGTCGGCCATCTTGTCGGCGTAGGGGGACAGGCGCTTGCGCACGCCGTCGAAGTTCTCCGCCTTCGATGCATCGTGGAGCATCTGATAGGCCGCGTCGGTGTTGCCCTGCTCGAGGCTCTTCCAGAAGCCCTGCTCGAAGAGCTTGCTGTCGATCGTGTCGATCTGCGCCTGGACGGCCGGGTTCTCGGGGGCGATCTCCGCGGCGAGCCGCGCCATCCGCCCGGCGTCCTGGTAGTTCTCGGCCTTGATCGCCGCGTCGACGTCCACGGCGAGCACGCCGAGGAAGCCGTTGCGCTCCGCCTCGAGCGCGATCGCGCGGTCGCTGCCGGGCGCCAGCAGCTCGAGCAGGTCGTTCGTCCGGGCGATCTTGTCGGCGATCGCGCCGTCCGCCACGCCGTCGCGCGCCGCGAGCGCAGCCTCCACCGCCGCTTCGGTCTTCGCCGCCTCCAGATCGACCCGCTCCTTGAGCCGCAGCGCTTGCGTCGTGTCGTAGTACTCGACGTCGGGAATACGCAGCCGCGCATCTTCGATCGCGCCGAGCGGGACCAGGCCGTCCTCGAGGCGGGCGGGGTCGAGTGCGCCGGTGATTTCCGTGACCGTCTGCTCACCGAGGATGCCGCCGATCTGCGCCTTCATCGCAACGGTGTGGGGCGCCGGGCGGCTGCCCTCGGCCTCCAGATCCGCAAGCTGGCCGCCGACCATCCCGCGGTGCCCCGCGCGGCGAGCGAGAACGGCAACCGCCTCGGTGCGGCGGTGCGCCAGCGTGTCTCCCAAGGGACGGGTCGCGAGCACCTCGAACGCAAGCGTCAGGAGGGCGTCGCCCGCGAGAATTGCTTCTCCCTCGCCGCGCAGAAGCTTTACCGCACCCAGCCCGCCGTCAGTATCGCCATACGCAAGCTCGAGGAATGGG
>CAZPNB010000119.1:0-4557 GCA_964587305.1 uncultured Spirochaetales bacterium
GCACGACCGGTTTCGCGACTACTTTGAGCGCCTGGAGCGCGCTACCCGCACGCTGCGCAGGCTGGCGCCCGGACGCACCCCGTTCGTGCTGGTGGACGAAGAGGGCATCCGCGAGAAGCTCGGCGTCGGGATCCCGTTCCTCGAGCGCGGCGGCGTCTTCGCCGGCAACCCTCCCGACGACGAGACGGCCATCCGCGAGCTCGAGCGATTGCGCGGGGAGGGAGCGCAGCTCGTAGCCATCTGGTGGGGCACCTTCTGGTACCTCGACCACTACCAGGGCTTCCACCGCCACCTGAGAGAGCACTACCGCTGTGTGGCGCAGGACGACAGCCTCGTGGTCTTCGATCTGCGCCGGGCGTGAATCGCGCTTCTACGCCCTCGGGCCCGGTGCCGCGCTCTACGCGCGCGCGAGGGTGATGAGGGGGGCGCACGGAGGTCGGTGCGCCCTACCACGACATCGGCTCGAACTGGGGTTGGCCTGATAGTCGGCAGTGCATCGCGCCGAGAACTGGACCCGCGACCGATCAGGAGGGCAGCGCGTCCCAGCCGCGGCGCAGCGCGCGCAGGATCGCGGGATACACGATCCAGCGCCGGAACGGGTCGATCGCGCGCAGATACCAGCGCGTGATCGCTCCGACCGGCCGCACGTGGATCGCCCAGTAGAAGCGATAGCCGGCAGGCTGCGGGATCAACACCTGCACCGAGAACGCGTGGGCGGTCGCGTTCTGGATCTCCGAGAGCGCCTCGCGCGGAAATACGTAGAGCACGCGGAACGGGCCGTCCCGCGTGCCGGGCTCCACCTCGGAGGTGGCGCGGTCTTCGGCGGTGAGCGCGTGCAGCAGGCTCGCGGCGGGGATGCCCGCAGGCTCGCGATCCCAGCCGAACGCGCGCCCGAGCGCGCGGCGCAGCGCGAACAGCGCGCGCGTCGCGCGGTTCGCGGACGCGAGGTCGAAGACGGCGCGCACGTCGGCCACGCGCCGGTCGGGTCCGCCGCCTGGCAGGTCGATCGCCCAGACGTCGTGGAGCGGCGCGTCGGCGAGCAGCGCGTGCGCGCGCAGGTCGAGGCGCCGGTACTCTGCAAGCGGACCCCCGCGCGCAGCGAGGCGAAGCCGAGCGAAGGTCGAAAAGGCGTGCTCGATCCGCACGGTGTACTCGGCCTCCGTTATTTCGCGCTCTCGCGCGGAATCTCGACCACCCCCTCGGAGATCAGGCGCTCGATCTCGGCCGGATCGAGGCGGAGCACGTGGCGACAGATCTCGCGCGTGTGCTCACCGAGACGCGGCGCCTGGCGCACGACGATCTCGCTCATGCCGGTCGCACGGAAGGCCGGCCCTTCGAAGGCCATCCGGCTGGCGTCCTGCTGATCGAGCCAGCGCGGGTAGCCGCGCGCCAGCAGGTGCGAATCGTCGAGCTGGTCGGCGCCGGTCAACATTGCACCGGCCGGCACGCGGTGGCGCTGGAGCGTCTCGGCCACCTGCTGCTTCGTGCGCTCGCGCGTCCACGCGGCGAGCTGCGCGTCGATTGCGTCGTGCAAGGCGAAGCGCGCCGGCGCGCGCGCGAGCGCCGGATCGGCCGCCCACGCCGGGCGATCGAGCGCTGCGATGAGGTGCGCCCAGTCGGCGTCGTCGCGGATCGTGATCACACACCATTGCTGCTCGCCCGCGCACGGATACGCGCCCCACGGTGCGCCGCGCTCGCTGCGGTTGCCGCGCGGCTTCACCGAGCCGGGCTCGAGCCCCGCCTTCCACAGCCAGTCGCCGAGGATGCCGGTGACCACCTCGACCTGCGCCACCTCGCCGTGCGCGCCGCTCTGCGCGCGGTCGCGCGCCCACAGGATCGCCAGCGCGTTGATCGCGGCGAGGCGCCCGGCCAGGTGGTCGGGAAAGATCGAGCCGGAGCCAGCGGGGAAGTCCTGGTCGTCGTAGTTCCACAGGTGGACGAGGCCGCCGATCGGCTGGGTGCTAGGCCCGTAGCCGATCCAGTCCTTCCACGCGCCGCGCGAGCCGAGCAGCTGGCTGCTGACCATCACGCAGTACGGGTTCAGCCGCTTCACGGTGTCCCAGCCGACTCCCATGCTCTCCATCGCGCCGGTCTTGCTGTTCTCGATGATCACGTCGCACGCCTCGACGAGCCGCCGGGCGATCGCGAGCCCATCCGGCTTCTTGAGGTTCACGCCGAAGCTGCGCTTGGAGCGCGAGGACGACGCGAACGACGGCGACATCTCGCTGCTCAGCACGGTCCGGATGAAGTCCGGGTAGGTGCGCGACTCGATCTTGATCACGTCGGCGCCGTACTCGGCGAACAGGCGCCCGGCCTCGACGCCGACGCCGCCGATCCCGAAGTCGAGCACCCGCAGGCCGCTGAGCGGCAGCGTGGACTCGGGGCGCAGGTCGCTCGGGCTGGCCTTCGGCACGGCCGGTGTGTCCAGCACCTCGTCGGTGTGCTCGCCGTGCCGCGGCGCGCGCCGCCGCGGCCCCTGGCGCACCCCGTCGATCTCGAAGAAGCCCGCCGCCATCGGGCCGCTCACGCCCGGGGCGATTTCAGTGTCGACGAAGGTTCCGCGCGAGACCAGATGCTCGTTGGCGAGCACTTCCTCGGGCCGCAGCACCGGAGTGCACACGATCCCGCGCCGCTGCGCCTCGGACGAAACCTCCTCCATCGTCATCGCCTTGAAGTGCTCGGTGTAGAGCGGGAGCAGCACGTCGGCGTTCTGCAGGCGAGCGATGAAGCTCTCGAAGAACGGGTCGGCGAACGCCTCGGGCTTGCCGAGCCACTCCCACATCGCGCGCCACTGGCGGGGTGAGAGCACGACCAGGCGCACGTACCCGCCCTTGCACGCATAGATCGTGTACACCGGCCCGGAGCCCATCCGCACCTCGGTCGGCCGGATCCCCTGGCCGACCGAGATCGACGCGTTCGACATCGACCAGTCGGTGGTCTGCGCGACCGCCTCGAGCGCCGAGAAGTCGATGATCTGGCCGTAGCCCGAGCGCTGGCGCTGGCGCAGCGCGGACAGTGTCGCGAAGGCGGCCACGATGCCGGCGACGTCGTACGCGATCGGCGCCGGCGGAATCAACGGCGGCTTCGACGGGATGCCGGCCTTCCACACCATGCCGCCGATCGCCTCGAGGACGGCGTCGGTCGCCACCCAGTCGCGGTACGGACCGGTCTGCCCGAAGTCGCTGATGCGGACGATCACGAGCTTCGGATAGTGCAGGGCGAGCTCGTCGAAATCGAAGCCCAGCGTCTCCAGGTGACCCGGCGCAAACGACTCGATCCACACGTCGGCGCAGCGCAGCTGCCGGTGCAGCGCGTCGACGCCCTCCAGCGTGCCGAGATCGAGCGTGATGCCGCGCTTGCCCGCGTTGCGGAATGCGTAGTACAGGCTTTCCCCGGCGTGGAACGGCGGAATCTGCCGAGAGCGCGCGCCCTCGGGTGGCTCGACGCGGATCACGTCGGCGCCGAAGTCGGCGAGCAGCCGGCCGCACAGCTCGCCCTTCTCGTCGGCGAAATCGACGACGCGCAGTCCGGTCAGGGGTCGGTCGAGACTCGGCATGGCTCTCCTCGCGCGGGTCCTCGGAACGGCTCGGGGAAGAGCGGCAGTGTACGCCGCAGAGCGACCGGCGCGGTAGACTGGCTGCGCGATCCGAGCCGGCGAGGACAGCCCCTGCCGATCCAGAGCGACAGTCAGGAGTCGGCGTGAGCGGAGCGCTCGCGGGCCGTGTTGCGCTCGTGACCGGGGGCGGCGGCGGGATCGGCCGCGCGGTCAGCGAGCGGCTCGCGCGCGACGGCGCGTCGGTCGAGATCGCGGAGATCGATGCCGCGCGCGGCGACGAGACCGCGGCAGAGATCGAGAAGGGGGGTGGCCGCGCGCGCGCTGCGCCGCTCGATGTCTGCGACGCGGCCGCCGTCGCGTCGTGGGTGGCCGACGTGCGCGCACGCCACCGGCGGATCGACGTGCTGGTGAACAATGTCGGGCACTATCTGCGCTCGCGTCCGTTCGCCGAATCGGGCCCCGAGCACTGGGCCGCGCTCGCGCGCATCAATTTCCTGCATGTGCTGATCGTCACGCACGCGGCATTGCCGGCGCTGCGCGAGCGCAGCGGGGGGTCGATCGTCAACGTCGCGTCGGTCGAAGGCCTGCGCGGCTACCCGGCCGACCCGGTCTACGGCGCGTACAAGGCCGCGGTGGTGCATTTCACGAAGTGCCTCGCGCTCGAGCTGGCGCCCGACGGCGTGCGGGTCAACGCGATCGCACCCGATCTCACCCAGTCGCTCCAGGTCGACTACGAACGCTGGGTGCCGGAGGCCGAGCGGCACAAGTGGAGCCTGTGGGCACCGCTGGGCCGGCCCGGCACCGGCGCCGACCAGGCCGACGTGGTCGCCTTCCTCGCGTCCGACGACGCGCGCTTCGTAACCGGTCACGTGATCCCGACCGACGGCGGCTCGCTCGCGGCCGGCGGCTGGTTCCGCTCGACGCGCGCCGGGCGGTGGGTGAACCGGCCGTACGACCCATGAAGCTCGGCTGGATCGGCCTCGGCGTGATGGGCGCGTCGA
>CAZPNB010000120.1:0-4053 GCA_964587305.1 uncultured Spirochaetales bacterium
GTCGGGTCGGGTCAGGACCAGCAGGTCGTTGTCGCCCTGAAGGTCATGCGGGTGCGCGCGGAAGCGCTCGCCGCGGAAGTCCGCCTCGGAGAGGCCCCGCGCCTGGATCATCGTTCCCATCGCCCCGTCCAGCACGAGGATGCGCTCGGCGAAGATCGCCTCGAGCGATCGACGCACTTGCTGGGTCTGCACGTTAGGGATCCGCATGGTGGCCAACAGGCTAGCGTAGGATCACCTTATCTCAATGTCCTGATCCAATGAATTCCCCCGGGGATCCATCCAGAGGAAACCCGACCAGGGATGCCAGCTCGGCGAGTGCCTGCAGAGGGTCGTCGACCTTGATCGTGGTCATTCCGAGCTGCCGGGCGGTCTTGAGATTGCGCCCGATGTCGTCGAGGAAGACGGCGTCCCGGGGCTCGATCGCGAGCGCGGCACAGGCGTGCTGATAGATCCGCGGGTCCGGCTTCTGCAGGCCGAGCACGCTCGACTCGAAGAACGCGTCGAAGTGGCCGCGCAGCGCGCGCGTGCCGTCGTCGCGCTGCTCGGAGGCCCAGTTGTTGGTGAGCGCCGCGACGCGCAGACCGCGCGCGCGCAGCGAGCGGATCGCGGCCAGCATCGCCGGGCGCGGCTGCGAAGCCGCGGCCATCCGCTCCATCATCCGGCGTGCATCGAGGGCCCGCCCCGCCGCCGCGCACTCGGTCTCGAACGCGGAGATGAACGCGTCCAGATCGAGCAGGCCGCGCTCGAGGCGCCCCCACGCGCCCTCCGCGCCGGTGTCGGCGACGACCCGGTTCACGAAGCCCGCCGGAATCGCGTGCTCGCGCTCGTAGGCGGCGATTGCGTGCAGCGGCGAGCCGAGCACGACGCCGCCGAGGTCGAAGATCACGGCTCGGATCGACACCTAATGCTCCTTCGAGAGCTGGATAGCAGGAGCCTGGCGCGTTGCCCGCAGCGAGTCGAGGCTGAAGATCGACAGCGCCACCGCGACGAACCCGAACGTGATCGCGTGGTCGCGGTTGAAGGGCTCTCCGAAGTAGAACACCGCGAGCAGCAGCGCGAGGCTCGGCGAGAGGTACTGGAAGATGCCGATCGCGGAGAGCGTCAGGCGGCGGGTGGCGCTCGCGAAGCACACCAGCGGCGCCGCGGTCACGATCCCTGACGCCGCCATCCACGCGTGCTGTGCCGCGTCGCCGTCCGAGAGCGTCAGCGTTCCCACCGGCTGCACGACCAGGAACGCCACCGCGACCGGGGCGAGAAAGAGCATCTCGAGCGCGAAGCCCACCAGCGACCTCACCGGCACCAGCTTGCGCACCAGACCGTAGAGCGCGAACGAGCCTGCGAGCGTGGCGGCGATCCACGGCAGCCCACCGAGCTGTGACGTCCACCAGCCGACGCCGGCAGCGGCGACGCAGACCGCGACCCACTGCGCGGCTGCCAGTCGCTCGCGGAGCACGAGGGAGCCGAGCGCGACGCTGACGAGCGGGTTTACGTAGTAGCCGAGGCTGGTGTCGGTGATGCGATCGGTCTGCACCGCGAACAAGAACACGAGCCAGTTCACGCCGAGCAGCGCGGCCGACAGCGCAATCGGCAGCGCGTGCCGTGCGTTGCGCAGCGCATGCCCGAGCTCGCGCAGCCGACCGGTCACCCCCAGCAGAACGACTCCGAGCAGGGCGGAGTACAGTGCACGCCAAGCCGTCAGCTCCGCCGCCGGGATCTGCGCGAGCTGCTTCCAGTAGATGGGCGCGACACCCCAGATCGCGAATGCGGCGAGCGCGAACGCCGTGCCCGCGGCGGTGCTCCGAGCCACCGGCTCCGGGAGCGATCCCGTCGGGCGCTGCAATGTCTCCCCCCGTTCTGACGCGCTGTCGAGCGCCCGAGGATACCCGGAGCAGCGCCGCGCTACCGTGTCGCGCATGGATCGGGCCGATTTCTTCGTCCGATCTCGGGCCGGCGGCCTGCGGATCCTGCACCGTCCCGACCTCGCGGCCGAGCACGTGCTGCAGGCGATCGAAGCCCATCGCCACAACGCCGGCCGCGGACGCGAGTTCTGCGAGCACTGGGGGCCGGCGTCGTCGGTGAGTCGGATCGCGTTGCGCCGAGAAAGCGGCGACCTCGACCTGGCGGTGAAGTGGAACCACGCCCGCGGGCCGCGGGCGGCCGTCACCGAATGGCTGCGCGGCTCGCGCGCCGCGCGCGCGGTGCGCGGCTCGGCTCGGCTCCGCGGCCTCGGGATCGCGCACCCCGAAGCGGTGGCGGTCGCCGAGCGGCGGCGTCCGGGTCAGCTGGTGGAGAGCTATCTCCTCACGCGCTTCCTGGCCGGCTCGACTCCGCTGCCCGCGCTGATGCCGCAGCTATCGGCCGCTCCGCGGCGCCGCCGGGCGCTGGCGTTCGCGATCGGACGCGTCGTCGGCGTGCTCCACGCGGCCGGTCTCGACCACGGCGATCTCAAGCACTCCAATCTATTGATCACCGCCGACGATCGCGTGGCGCTGCTCGATCTCGACTCGCTGATTCCGCCGCGCCGGCCGACCTGGCGGCGCCGCGTGCGCGCATTGGGTCAGCTCGAGGCCTACGCGTTCGATCTGTATCCGGCACTCCCGCGCAGCGATCGGGCGCGCGTGCTGCGCGGCTACTTCGAATCCGAGCCGCGGCTGCGCGCCGGCGGCCGCGAGCTGGTCCGCGACGTGCGTTCCGGGGTCGAGCGCCGGCTCGAGCACTGGCAGGGACGCGACCGCCAGCTCCACATCTATTATCCGCTGGCGCCCCGCGCGCCGCTGGCGCCGACCGTGATCGACGTGCGGGCCGCGCGGCCCGATTTGCGCGCGGAGGGCGAGCGATGCGGATAGCGCTCACGCACCCGCGCGCGAGCGACGTCGGGGGCGTCGAGCGCCAGGCGCATAGCGTGGCGCTGGCGCTGATCGATGCGGGCCACGAGGTGCACTTCTTCTGCCAGCGCGCCGACCCGACCGTCGACCCGCGCATCGTCGTGCACCGCGTCTCGAACCCGTTACGGCCGATGCGTTGGTTCAAGGTCTGGTGGTTCGATCGGGCCTGTGAACGCGCGGTGGCCGCCGCGGGCCCCTTCGATCTCGTGCACGGCTTCGGCAAGACCTCGCGGCAGGACGTGTACTTCGACGGCAGTGGCTGTCTCGCCGACTTCCAGACCTGGTCGATCGACGGCGCGATCGCCTCGCGGTGGCGCCGAAGCCTGCGCCGCGCGAGTCCGCACCAGCGCGTCGTCGCGCGGATCGAGCGCGCGCGCTACACGCCCGGAAACTACCGCCGCGTGCTCGCGATCTCGGAGCTCGTTCGGGCGCAGATCCTCGATCGCTACGCGCTGCCGCCGCGCGACGTTGAGCGGCTCTACCCCGGTGTCGATCTCGAGCGTTTCGCGCCGGATGCAGCCGCGCGGGAGACCACCCGCCGGATCCTCGGCATCGGCCGCGACGTCCCGCTGCTCGCTTTTCTCGGCTCGGACTATCGCCGCAAGGGCATGCCCACGTTCCTCGCTGCGCTGGGCCGCCTGCCCAGCGCGCACGCGTTCGTGATCGGGAGCGAGCGGGCCGACCGCCGCGCGCACTTCGAGAGCTCGGCGCGCGCAGCGGGTCTCGCCGCGCGCGTGCACTGGCTCGGCGTGCAGCCCGAGCCCGAGCGCTGGCTCGCCGCCGCCGACCTGATGCTGTTTCCGACCCGCTTCGATGCGTTCGGCAGCGCGGTGCTCGAAGCGCTCGCGTGCGGGGTGCCCGCCATCGTGAGCCGGCGCGCGGGCGCGGCCGAGCTGGTGAGCGAGGGAAAGACCGGGTCGGTCCTCGATCCGGAAGACAGCGGGGCCGCCTGGGCCGCGGCCGCGCGCCCCTTCCTCGACTCGGGCCGCCGCGACGAGCTGCGCTCGCTCGCTCGCGAGAGCGCCCGACGCCATCCCTGGAGCCACCACGTCCAGCGCGTCCTCGAGGTCTATCGCGAGCTGATCGCGAGCCGCAAAGGGGATAGCGGGTCGCCGGCAGTCGCTCCATAATCCGCCGGGCCGATCTGCCCGGGCATCCCTCCCGCGAA
>CAZPNB010000121.1:0-2620 GCA_964587305.1 uncultured Spirochaetales bacterium
GAACGCCGACCGGCTCTCGGTGTGCCGCGTCGACATCGGTGATGGCACCGAGCGCACCGTGGTGTGCGGTGCCGCGAACGTCGCCGCCGGGCAGAAGGTCGCCGTTGCGCTGCCGGGCGCGCGCCTGCCCGACGGCACCCAGGTCGGCAAGTCGAAGCTGCGCGGCGTGACCTCGGAGGGGATGATCTGCTCGCGGCGCGAGCTCGCGCTCGCCGACGAGCCGCGCGACGCGGGTGAAAAGGGGATCTGGGTGCTCGACGCCGGCGCGCGGGTCGGTGCGCCGCTCGCCGATGTGGCCCCGATCGGCGAGCGCATCCTCGTGCTGGGCCTCACGCCGAATCGCGGCGATACCGCGTCGCTGCTCGGCGTCGCGCGCGAGGTTCGCGCGCTGTTCGGAGGTGAGCTGCGCGTGCCGTCGGTCGATCTCGCTGAGGCCGGCTCACCCGCCGCCGACGCGATCCGGATCCGCGTCGACGCGCCCAACGGCTGCTACCAGTACGTGGGCCGCGTCGTGCGCGGCGTGCGCGTCGGCCGTTCGCCCGACGCGCTGCGCGCGCGCCTCGAGGCCGCGGGCTTTCGCACGATCAACAATGTCGTCGACGCGACCAACGCGGTGATGCTCGAGCTGGGCCAACCGCTGCACGCGTTCGACCTCGCCAAGCTCGCCGGCGGCGAGATCCGGGTGCGGCGCGCGGCCGCCGCGGAGACGCTGGTCACGCTCGACGGGCAGACCCGGCGGCTCGATCCGGCCGACCTGGTGATCGCCGACGCGCTGCGCGCGGTGGCGATTGCAGGCGTGATGGGCGGCGCCGACAGCGAGGTGAGCGCTTCGACCACCGACGTGTTGATCGAGAGCGCGCATTTCGAACCCGCGGCGGTGCGCCTCGCGGCACGCCGACACGGCCTGCACAGCGAGGCGTCGTACCGCTTCGAGCGCGGCGTGGATCGCGCGGGCATCCGCCGCGCCGCCGACCGCGCGGCGCGGCTGCTCGCCGAGCTGGCGGGTGGGCGCGTGGCGCCCGGGGCGGTCGAAGCGCGAGGTCACGCCGCGCCACAGCCGCCGAACATCGCGCTGCGCGTCGAGCGGACGAATCGCCTGCTCGGCCTGTCGCTGTCGGCGGACGAGGTCGTGGGCCTGCTCGAGCGGGTGGGGGTCGTGGCCGCGCGCAGCGCCGACGGCGTCCTCGACTGCCGCGTGCCGACCCATCGCAACGACCTCTCCGTGCACCAGGACCTCAGCGAGGAGGTCGCGCGGATGGTGGGCTATGAGAACATCCCGACCACGCTGCCGGTGGCCGAGCTGGTGCCGGCGCGCGTTCCCGATGCCTACCGGATCGCCGAGCGCGCGCGCGACCTGCTCTCCGCAGCCGGCCTCGTCGAGGTGGAGAGCTTCCCGTTCGTCAGCGAGGCGGATCTCGCGGCGCTCCAGCTCGCCGAGGATGACCCGCGCCGGCATGCGTGCCGGCTGCGCAATCCGATCCAGGACACGGACCACCTGCTCCGCACGACGCTCTTGCCCTCGCTGTTGCGGCTGGTGCGGCAGAACGAGAGCCGTCAGGTCCCGGGGGTCGGGCTGTTCGAGGTCGCGCGAGTCTTCTGCCCGGATCCGGGGGGTCCGGAGGGACCTGGAGAGGGTGGGCTCCCGCGGGAACCGCTGTGGGCATGCGGCGTAGTGACCGAGAACCTGCATTCTGACCTGTGGAGCGGGCGTGATCGGCCGCCGGCCTTCTTCCGGGCCAGCGGGATCGCCGAAAGAGCTTTGTCCGGGCTGGGTTATGTGGCATCGTTGCGAAGCACAGCGACCGCTCCCTACCTCCATCCGGGGGCTTCGGTCGAAATGTGGGCAGGGAGTACCGGGGTGGGAAGTGTGGGGGAGCTTCACCCGTCAGTGACAGCGGAGTTCGGCCTCGCGCCGCACTGTGCGATGTTCGAGCTGAATCTCAGCGCGCTACTTGCCGTAAAGAAAAGCGAATTCCAGTTTCGGGAGGTATCGAGAGAGCCTTCGGTGCGCCGCGACCTGGCCGTGCTCGTCGACCGAGCGCAGCCGGCCGGGGCGCTCCAGGAACAGATCCGGAAAGTCGGGGGTCCAGATCTGGTGTCCGTCGAGATCTTCGATCGCTACGAGGGTCGGAGCATTCCGGAAGGTCGCGTAAGTCTCGCGTTTCGCTTGGTGTTTCAGCGGGCCGACCGCACGCTCACCGACGCCGAAGTCACGCGTGTCACGGAGCGGGTGGTCGCAGCGCTGACGGAACGATTCGGAGCCGAGCTCCGCTAGCCCCGGGTGCCGTATTGCAGGAGGCAAGGGCCATGACGAAGGCCGAAATCGTCGAGCAGATCTACGAGCAGGTGGGCTTCTCGAAAAAAGAATCCGCCGAGCTCGTCGAGAAAGTTTTCGAAGCGATCAAAGAGACGCTCGCCGACGGCGAGAAGGTCAAGATCTCCGGCTTCGGCAACTTCGTGGTGCGGGGCAAGAACGCCCGCAAGGGGCGCAATCCACAGACCGGCGAGGAGATCCTGCTGGAGGCGCGCAAGGTGCTGACCTTCAAGCCGAGCCTCGTGCTGAAGAACCTGCTGAACGAGGAGACCGCGCCCGCGAGCGGTCGCAGCGGCGAGACGACGA
>CAZPNB010000122.1:0-2549 GCA_964587305.1 uncultured Spirochaetales bacterium
AGCGGCGACGCGATCCCGACCCACCTGCTGACGCGGGAAGCGGTCGCGCTGTACTTCGCGCGGATCCGCGCCGACGGGTTGGTGCTCTTTCACGTCTCCAACCGCTACTACGACCTGCGCCCGGTGCTGGCGGCAGCGGCGCGCGACCGGAACCTGACCGCGCTCTTGTACCGCACGACGCGCCGCGGGCCGCTCGAGTTCGGCGGATCGTTCCTCGCGATGTCCGGCGATCCGGCGCTGCGGGACGCGCTCCGGACCCGCGGCTGGCGAGACGCCGATCTCGGCGACGAGCTTCCGGCTGCGACGCTGTGGACCGACGACTACGTGAACGTGCTCGCGCCGCTCTGGTACCGGGCGTTTCCGCGCTCCGCTACTCGAGCGCCTGCAATCCGTCCAGCAGCTGTTGCCGGGGTACCGTGATCCGCTCCGGCGTACCGTCGCTGCGCTCCACCGACAGCTCGATCTGCGGCGATCGCGCGAGTTCGCGCAGCATCGCGCCGCGCGCGTCGGGCGCATCGAAGGGCACGCCGTTGATCGACTCGACGAGATCGCCCTCGCGCAGTCCGAGCCGCGCGTAGAACCCGTCGGGCCTGACGTTCTGGAGCTCGATGCCCCGAATCTCGCCGTCCGCATACACGGGAACGGCATTCCCCTCGGCGAGCAGCCCAGCCAGGACGGCCTCCGCCTCGGTGACGCGGAGCCGCGCCAGCCGGGTCATCGACGCGCCTCCCGCGATGAACACGACGAGTAGCCCCGCCAACACGAGCGGCAGGTGCCGTCGCATCCGCAGAAGGATCATCCGAGGAAGCCGCGCCGCCATCACGGGGACCACCATCTCCGCGCAGGTGCGCAGGAAATTCCCGGTTCCGGTGAAGGTTACCGACGGGAGTCCCGGGATGGGAAGGGGCCTCCGCACCGCTGTGGGATCGCGCTAGGACCCTGGGAAGTACGCCCGCTCGATCGCGTCGAGCACCGCCGCGGGAGCGTGGGCTCCCGCACCGGTCCGCTCGGCGGCGAGGAACGCGCGCAGAGCGTCGGCGGTCAGCCCGCGCGCGTCCTTTCCGTAGCTCTCGAGGTTCTCGTCGATCCAGGCGCGGAGCTCGGCGCCCGATGGCTTCGCGCTCGCTCGCTCGATCAGCGCCGGCACGAAGCGGTGCGCGAAGTCGATGCGCTTGTCGAGTGACACCAAACCGGACACACGCAGCGCATAGCGCGGAAGATCGACGTCGATCACGCGCAGCATCTGCTGCGTGAGCGCGTCCGCGATCTCGAGCGTGCGCCGGTCGCCTTCGGCCTGCTGGCGCGCGAGCGCCTCCGCTCCGGCGCCGATGCCGAGCGGCGGCAGCGGCACCTCGACGTAGGCCTTGTTCTTTGGCTCGGTGCCCGAGGGCCGCAGAATCACTCGCGGGCCACCGTCGAGCCGGAACACGAGCACGTCGCGCGAGGCTTCGTCGGTGCCCGAGACCAGGCGCCCGTGCGGACCGGATTCGTCCAGGTGGTCGCGCGTCTCGAGGACGCGCAGCCCGGCGAGCTCGGTCGGCGGCGCCGCGCGCAGCGCGGCCTGGATCCTCCGGATGTTCGCGAGCCCGATCGCTCCGGTCATCACCGTGGAGGTGAGCCGATTCGCGAAGTAGCCGAACTCGAGGTAGATCTGCTCGAGGTAGTCGACCAGCGTGCGCCCGCGATCGGCGAGCAGGGACGTCAGCTCGGCGAGCAGGATCGCGGCGCCGGCGGCGTCCTTGTCGCGGATCTCGGGCGTCACCAGCACGCCGTGGCTCTCCTCGACGCCGGCGATGAAATCCTCGAGCGCGAAGCCGCCGGGATAGTCGCCCTGCTCGATCCGCTCCAGCACGTTCCCGTGATACTTGAATCCCACCAGCAGGTCGCCGACCAGCGTGGCGCCGAACTTGCGCGCGATCGGCAACAACAGCTCGGTCGTCACCTCGGTCTTCAGGATCAGCGGCCGCTTCGGTAGGCGCCCTTGCGACGCCAGCTTCTCGAGCTTGTAGTGCACGACGAGCACCGCGATCTCGTTGCCGTTCAGGAAGCGATAGTGACCCGCTTGCGTCCGGGCGCAGACCCCGATCCGGTCGGCGTCGGGGTCGCAGGACATCACCAGGTGGGCGCCCTGCACCTCGGCCTGGCGCATCGCGCGCTCCATCGATTCGCGCACCTCCGGGTTGGGCGCACGGAACGGAACCGCAGGGAAACGGCCGTCCGGCTCGGCCTCCTCGGGCACCGAGTCGACTCGAAAGCCCGCCGCGGACAGCACCGCGGCGACGGTGTTGGCGCCGGTGCCGTGCAGCGGCGTGAACACCACGTGCGCGCTGCGCGCGTGGGGCGCGAGCGACTGCCGGACGTTCAGGTCGACGTAGGCAGCGTGCTGATCGGAGGGAATCGCGGCGATCAGGCCCTGCGAGCGCGCTTCGTCGAATGGCATCCGGCGGATCTCGCCGCCCGGATTCAGCGCCACGCCCTTGACCACGCCGCGCGGCGAGCTCGCCATCGGCCGCGCCGACCAGGCGGCGTCGTTGGATCGCATGCTGTCT
>CAZPNB010000123.1:0-5824 GCA_964587305.1 uncultured Spirochaetales bacterium
GCCTGTCATCTCAACCTTCCACCTGCAGCAGCGGAAAGCGCAGCGCCGGATGCGGGCCCTCCGGAAGTGCTATCCGGCGCGGGGCCGCGAGCTCGAGCGCGAGCGGGCCTTCGTCCGCGTCCCGCTGGATGCGCACTGCGATGCGCAGCGGCGACTCCGGCCAGCGGAACACCAGGCGATCGCGCTCCCGCTCGAGCGAGCCGCCGAGCAGCGTCTGCCACTGAAGGCGCGCGCGCTCCTCGCTGCGCACCGACAGCAGGATGCCTACCACGCGCACCGGTTCTGACGCCGCGCGTGTCTCCGGGAATGGCTGGCGCACGAACGACCCTTCGAGGTCGGCTTCGAGCTCCGGGTGCGCCTCGGCGATCTGGACGACGATGCCCTGGGCCTGCTTCGGGTGCAGGAACGCCTCCTTCCAGCCGGCGAAGCGGTCGTCGAAGCCGACCGGCTCATAGCCGACGGAGCGCGCGCGATCGAGCGCCGCGTGAATGTCCGGCACTTTGAAGGTGATGTGGTGCGGACCGGCACCGCGCGCGTCGAGGAAGCGGTGCAGGAAGCCGTCGGGTGGCCCGTCGGGGACGATGATCTCGATCAAACCGCCGCCCGCGAACTCCCATTGCCAGAACACGAAGCCGTTGCCGGGGCCCGATTCGCGCGCGCGCCCGCCTAGATCCTCTGCCAGGAGCCTTGCGACCGGTGCGACGTCGGGGACGCCGAAGGCCACGTGATCCAGCTTCACCTCCGCCACGGCGGCCTACGGTAGCCCGCTCGCGCTACTCGATCAGCCCCGCGCGGCGGCTCGCGGCGAGCGCGTCGACGGCGTCGATGCGGCGCAGTGCGGTCCGGATCTGCTCGGCGAAAACACGCCGCCACTGCGCGATATCGGGCTCGTTCGAGTCGAGCAGGCCGCGGTTGGCAGCGAGCTCGAGCGCCGTCTTGAACAGCACCGGTGACACCGACGCGGCGCTGTGGATGCGCCGCTGGAGGTGGTACTGGCGCCCGAGGCCGCGGCACGCCTCGAGGAAGCGCGCCTGGTCGATCGCCAGGCCCGGCTCCTCGCGTACCAGGCGCTCGGCGACCACCCGGTAGGCCTCGAGGCACGGCCGCAGCACGCGATGCGCGTTGAACGGGCGCGAGCGCCGCACCAGCTCCTGCGCGCCGTCGGCGCCGCGCGCCAGCACTGCCTCCCAGCTCGGGTCGCGATCGACGAGCTCGCGCCGCAGCGTGCCGCGGAACACGTCCTTCTCGGCGAAGAAGAACTCGAACTTCAACAGATCGCGCAGCTGCATCGCCGCCCGCCAGAAGGCCGCCACGCGGTCCTCGCCGTCCGGAACCTCGGCCGCGTCGAGCAGCGCGAGCTCGACGATCGCCGGCTCGACGAAGAAGTGGATGATCGAGTTCCGGTAGTAGGCGGCGGCGAGCTCGCGCTCGACACCGATCCGGTACACGCACTCGCTTCCCTCGGCGAAGCGGTCCACCACCTCGTTCTCCGCCAACGCGTCGAGCACGCGCTCCACGCCCTCCGCCGTCTCGAGCTCGGCGAGCCCGGTGTTCGGCAGGTTCCGCCGCGCGACGTCGTAGAGCAGGTTCCTGAGGCGCAGCATCACGCCGGGGACGGTCTGCGCCTCGTTGCCCGCGCCCAGTAGCGCCAGCGTCACGAGCGAGGTCGGGGTGATCGGCGTGACGTCGTTCATGCGCACGCACACCTCGAAGGCGAGCTTCTGCAGGGCTAGGTTGCGCTCGTCGGGGTCGGGCTCGGCCTCGGGGTCGGGCGGGCCGAGCACCTTGGCCAGCGAGAGCGGCTCGCCGAAGTCGATGTAGATCGCTCCGTAGCGGCGCCGCATCCGGCGGATCCAGCCGACGAACCAGCGCAGACTCTCGCGCCGCTTTGCCCCGCCCCGCTGCTCGGCAGCGTAGTCCTGCACGTCGGAAATCTGGTCGTAGGCGATCGACACCGGGATCAGCGCGACGTCCTCGGCGCGCCCGCGGCGATAGGCGTCGACCACGTAGGCGAGCAGCCCGAAGCGCGGCGGCAACAGCTTCCCCGATCGCGAGCGGCCGCCCTCGATGGACCACTCGAGCGGGAAGCGCTTCTCGATCAGGTAGTCGATGTAGTGGCCCAGCACGAATTTGTAGACGGCGTTGTCTTTGAACGTGCGGCGGATGAAGAAGACGCCCGAGCGCCGCACCAGCGGCCCCACCGGGAAGAAATTCATGTTGATGCCGCCGGCGGTGTGGTTCGGCGGATGGCCATTCTCGTGCAGCATGTACTGGAGCACGAGGTGGTCGAGGTTCGACTTGTGGGTGGGCAGGAACACCACCGACGAGCGCTGCGCGAGCGCCTGCACGCGGGCGAGCTTGTCGCGGTCGTAGCGCAGCGACTTCGCGTAGCCCTGCGTGTAGAACAGGCGGATCAGGTGAGCGACCAGGTCGATCACGAACGGGCTGTGGGTGGCCGCGATCTCGCGCAGGGTGCGGGAGGCCTCGCGCGCGACGCGCGCCTGGCTCTGCCCGGTCTCTCGCGCCAGCTGGGCGATGCCGCCGCGAAACGCCGGGCGCGCGAGGATGTCTTCGCGCAGGAAGCGCGGCACCTTGTAGCGCGCGCCGCGCAGCCGCCGCTCGGCGCGCTCGAGCGCGAGTGCCGCCTGGCGCGCGACGAACTCGGCGAAGCCGGTGGTTTCGGCGACCGCGCCTCCCATCGCAAGGCGCCAGCGCAGGCGCAGCTCCGACGCCGGCGCCGGCTCGCCGGCCACGATCCGACAGCGGTCGAGCTCGCGGCGCGCGATCCAGAGCTGGCGCAGCGCGTTGGGATCGCGCGGATCGCCGAGCCGCAGCAGGTCGGAGAATCGCGCGCTCCGCTCACCGTCGCGCTTGCGCGGGATCCATGCGACGCGCAGCGGCGCGAGCAGCGGGTCGCCTGCGGACGACAGACACGCGTCGAGTCGGGTGAGGGGAACGCGCCGTCCGCGGCGGCGCGAGGGCGGGATCTCGAGCGCGTCCCATTCGCGATCGGTCGTACCCTCGGGCTGGTTGCGCTCGATCCAGGCCAGCAGCAGGCGCCGCTCGAACCCGCTCGACGCGTCGATCAGGTAGACGATGCGCCCGGGCGCGCCGCCGGCCGCGGGCCAGGACGGCTCGTCGCGAAGCGGCCGATAGAGCGCTGACGGCACCGCGCGATTCTATCACCGGCAAGGAGGCCGACTCAAAACTCGTTTGCCCTCGTAGGGCGGGAGAATCCCGCCTTACGCGATGCAGCGAACCGGAAGGCGGGATACGCTGCGCTTTCCCGCCCTACGAGAGAGCTATCACTGCGTTGCGCCGGGAGTGCCCGAAACCGGGGCCGCGCCGGCTCTGGCTTCGAGCGGCAGTGCTCCGGTCAGCGTGTCCACGGCGAGCTGCGCGAGCGCACGCACCCCGATCACGAGCGCCGCTTCGTCCACGACGAAGCGCGGGGAGTGATTCGGCGCCGCGTCGGCAGTGGCGACGCCCGGCGGATTGATGCCGAGGAAGAAGAACACGCCCGGCACCCGCTGCTGGTAGCGGGAGAAGTCCTCGGCGGCGGTCCACGGCAACGGCTGGACCACCCGTTCGCGGCCGGCGACACGTTCGAGGGTCGGGCGCGCGCGGTGCGCGAGCCCCGGATCGTTCCAGGTGATCGGATTGCCGATCTGGATCGCCACTTCCGCGGTCGCACCGGCGCTCTCGGCGATCGCGCGGGCGGTGCGGCTCACCCGTTCGTGGAGCTCTGCGCGGACCTCCGGGCCGAGCGCGCGGATCGTGCCGAGCAGCTCCACCTGATCGGGAATGATGTTGTGGCGCACACCGCCGTGGATCGTGCCGAACGAGACGACCGAGGGTACGCGCGCATCGACCTGCCGGGCCGGGAGCGCCTCGAGCGCCAGCACGATCTGCGCCGCGACGGCGATCGGATCGATGCCATCCCAGGGGTAGGCGGCGTGTGTCGAGCGGCCCTTCACGACGATCGAGAGGCGATCGGAGCTCGCCATTGCGGCACCCGGCACCAGGCCGATCTCGCCGAAATCCTGCCACGACGAGACGTGCAGCCCGTAGACGACGTCGGGAGCCGGGTCGTCGAACGCGCCCTCCTCGAGCATCAGCTCGGCGCCGCCGCGCTCGCCGGGCGGGGCTCCCTCCTCGGCCGGCTGGAACACGAACAGCACCTGCCCGGGCAGCCGATCGCGCACGCCGGCCAGGATCTCGGCGACACCGATCAGGATCGCAGTGTGCGCGTCGTGGCCGCATGCGTGCATCACGCCGACCGGGCGATCGAGGTAGGTCGTTCGCGCGGTCGACGCGAACGGCAGGCCGGTCTCCTCGGTCACCGGCAGCGCATCCATGTCCGCGCGCAGCGCGACGACCGGTCCGTCCGCAGCGCCGCGCAGCACGGCGACCACGCCGGTGTGCGCGACGCCGGTGCGCACCTCGAGGCCGAGTCGCTCAAGGTGCCGTGCGACGAACGCGGCGGTGCGCACTTCGCGATTCGAGAGCTCGGGGTGGGCGTGCAGATCGCGCCGCCACTCGATCACGCGCGGCTCGACGCCGCGCGCCGCGCGGTCGACGGCGTCGCGCAGCAGGTCCTCACCCGACGCGGCGGCGGCGACGGCGAGCGCCGCGAGCGCAGCCGGTGCGAACGGGGCCCGGTACATTCTGCGCGCCTCCTCGTTCGGAACCTGACGCAGGAAAGCGCCGCAAGCCGACCGGAGGTCGGCGCGCAGCGAGGCGCAGCCGAGTGAAGTCAGATTGGTCGCGCCGAGCGCGCAGGGTATCGTCGGCGCCGCCACAAACAACAGGGGAGCTCGCACGTGTTCGATCCGGTTCGCTGGCCCGCCGAGGCCTGGATCCCGCTCGTGGCCGGCATCGCGTGGAGCGTCGCCGCGGTCTCTGCCGGGCTGCCCTGGGGTGTGCCCGCGCTGCTGCCCGGAGTCTTCCTGTTGGCTTCGGGTGCCGGCATGCTGCTCCACCCCGGCGACCGGCGTCTGTCGCACTTCGCTGCGCTTGGCGGTGTGCTCGGAGTGCTGCTGGCGGCTCCGGCGCTCGCGCTCGTGCTCGCGATCGCGTCCGCGGCGTCGTTCGTCGCGTCCGGGTTTCACGCGCTGCGCCTCGACGCGCATCCGGAGGGGGTGCCCGAGCCCGCCGTGACGGTGCGTCTCGCCGCCGAGATCGGCCTCGACGAGGCGGTGCTCGGCACGATGGTATTCACGCAGATCTTCCCTTCTGCGGCCGATCACGCGCGGATCGAGCGCGAGGTGGTCGCGGCGCGCGAGCAGTTCGCGGCGGCGGGGTGGCTGGAGAAGCCCGAGACCTATCACGAGTCGCCGCACGAGCCCGGCTCGGGCGACGTGAAGACGAGGCGCGTTCGCGGCTTCGACTACGAGCACCTCTCGTTTCCGAGCGAGTACGCGCCGCGCGACGGCGAGCCGGGGCGCGAGCGCTGGCAGGGCTACACGGCCAATCGAACCGCGCACGCGTGGCTGGTGCGCGGAGACCCGGCAAGGCCGTGGCTCGTGTGTCTCCACGGCTACCGGATGGGGCACCCGATCATCGATCTCTCCGCGTTCGACCCGCGCTGGCTCCACCAGCGCCTCGGCCTGAATCTGCTGATCCCGGTGCTCCCGCTGCACGGGCCGCGAAAGATCGGCCGCCGCAGCGGCGACGGGTTTCTCAGCGGCGACCTGCTCGACTCGATCCACGCCGAGGCGCAGGCGATGTGGGACATCCGGCGTCTGCTCGCCTGGGTGCGCGCCCGCAGCGACGCGCCGATCGGCCTCTACGGCCTCTCGCTCGGCGGGTATACGGCGGCGCT
>CAZPNB010000124.1:0-3867 GCA_964587305.1 uncultured Spirochaetales bacterium
CGTCCAGGCAGTGCCCGCGATGTCGAGGTGGGCCCACGGAGTTTCACCGACGAACTGCGCGAGAAACGCGGCGGCGGTCGAGGCGCCCGCCTGGCGGCCGCTGCTGTTCTTGACGTCCGCGACCTCGCTGCGGACCTCGCGCTTGTGACCGTCGAGCAGCGGCATCGGCCAGGCGCACTCTCCGGTCGTTTCGCCGGCCGCGCGGATCGTCTCCACCAGGCCCGCGTGGCTTCCGAAGAGCCCCGTCGCCCAGCGTCCGAGCGCGACGACACAGGCGCCGGTGAGCGTCGCCAGGTCGACGATCGCGCACGGATCGTACTCGGTCTTCGCATAGTGGAGCGCATCGGCGAGCACGACGCGCCCCTCCGCGTCGGTATTCAGCACTTCGATGGTCTTGCCCGAAGCCGCGGTCACGATGTCGCCGGGCCGGTACGCGGTCCCGCTGGGCAGGTTCTCCGCAGCGCCGATCACGCCGACCACCGGGGTGGGCAGCTCGAGCAGCGCGCACGCGCGCAATACGCCGAGCACGGTCGCCGCACCCGACATGTCGTGCTTCATCTCCTCCATGCCCTGCGCCGGCTTGATCGAGATGCCACCGGAGTCGAAGGTGATGCCCTTGCCAACGATGCACACCGGACGCGCACCCTTGGCCGCACGCTTGGGCGAATACTCCAGCGCCACCAGACGCGGGGGGCGGGAGCTGCCACCGCCGACGGCGAGGATGGCGCCCATCTTGCGTCGCATGAGCTCCGGAACACCGAGAACGTGGATTCGCAGGCCCACCTCGCGCGCAATCTTCCGGGCCTCGCGCGCCAGCTGCTCGGGCGAGAGGACGTTCGGGGGCTGGTTCGACAGCTCGCGCGCCACGTTCTGTGACTCGGCGATCGCCACACCGCGCCGCGCGGCCTCGCGGCTCGCCGGCAGATTCTGCCCGCGTCCCACGAGCAGCGTCACGGCCGCCACGCGGGACGTCTCGTCGTTCGCCTCGCGATAGGCATCGAAGCGGTAGCCCGCGAGCACGGCGCCTTCCGCGAGCGCCTGGGCGGCCTGCGGATCCGTGCCGGCGCCGATCGGCGGCACCACGACGGCGATGCGCGTGGACCGCGCAGCCGCGGCGCGCCCGACCGCGTTCCCGGTCGCGGTGCGCAGCGCCTCTGCGTCGATCCTCGCGTCTCCCAGGCCCAGCAGCAACAGCCGCTTCGCCTTGCGGCGCCGATCCGGATACACCAGCACCTGCTGGCCGGCTTTGCCGCTGAAGTCGCCCGACGCGACGACGGTGGCGATCGCCCCACCCATCGCGCGATCGATCGCGGCGAGGCGCGGAGCGAGCCGGGACCGGCGCGCCTCTTCGGACGCGATCGGCACCGCCAGCAGATCGACCGGGGACGCGCCGGGAGCGCGTGAATCGACCGTGATCTTCATCACAAAACTCCTCCTGTTCCCAACAGGTCTTCGCTCGCCTTCGGCTCGCTGCGCGCGACTTGCGGTCTTCGCTCCCCTTCGGCGCTCACGGGCGCTTGGTTGAACCCGCGATGGCCCTCTCCTAGACTCGGCCCCCGGTTTCAACGCAGCGAGTCATTACATGGGGTTTGTCGTCGGGACGCCGATGGGGGACGTCTCGTGAGCCTCGGTGTACTCGACCTGGTGTTCCAGGCGAGTCTCATCGTGCAGCTCGTTCTCCTAGGCCTGGTCGCGCTGTCGGTCCTATCGTGGGCCGTGATCGCGTTCAAAATGCGCGAGCTCCGGCGCGCGCAGCAGGATAGCGAGGCTTTTCTCGAGGTCTATCACGCGGGATCGCTCGACGAGGCGTACTCCGCCGCGAAAGACCTCGATCAGAGCCCGCTCGCAGCGGTGTTCCTCGCCGCGTACAACGAGCTGCGACGGCTCGCGCGCACGAGCGGAAGCCCGGTGACGCTCACCGAGCCCCATCTCGTGATGCTCGCGCGCAACGTGTCCTGGTCGAGCAGCCGCGAGGGGCTGCGGCTCGAGCGCGGCTTCTCCTTCCTCGCCACGACCGGCAGCGCGGCGCCGTTCATCGGCCTGTTCGGCACCGTCGTCGGCATCATCAATGCGTTCGGGGGGATCGGTCGCGCCTGCTCGGCCAGCCTCGCGGTCGTGGCGCCGGGCATCGCCGAGGCGCTGATCGCCACCGCCGTCGGCCTGTTCGCGGCGATTCCGGCCACCATCTTCTACAACCACTTCACCGGGCGACTGCGCGGCCTCACGGCGTCGATCGATCTGTTCGCCGCCGAGTACGAGGGCGATCTGCGCCGTCTCGCCGGCGTGGCGCAGCGGCAGGCGGGATAGGCCGTGCCCGCTCACAACCCCGGCTCGGCTCAGCGACCGTTCGCCGAGATCAACGTCACGCCGTTCGTAGACGTCGTGCTGGTACTGCTGATCATCTTCATGGTGACGGCGCCGATGATGCAGCAGGGGATCGACGTCGACCTGCCCGAGACCACGACGCAGAACCTGCGCGTGCGCGATGAGCCGCTGATCATCACCGTGAAGAAGGATGGCAGCTACTTCCTGGCGAATACGTCGGTCACCGAGCAGGAGCTGGGCGCGAAGCTGTCGGCGATCCTCGCGGGTCTCGACGACAAGGGGGTGTTCCTGCGCGCGGATCGCGCAGCGAACTACGGAGCCGTGGTCAAGGCACTCGCGGCGGCGCGACTCGCGGGCGCTACGAAGCTCGGCATGGTGACCGAGCCTGAATAGCGCGAACGGAGTGAAGTTCTGGCGGGCGAAGGCGAACAGACGTCGCCTGCGCGGCGTGAGTTCCGGCGCATGGTGGTTGGGTCTGCCCTGGCTCATGCCGGGGCGCTGGGGCTCGTGTTGGCGGCGCCCAGTGGCAGCGATCAGGCTCCGCCCCGCGTGATCAGCGTGGAGCTGATCGCGCCGTCGCCGGCGGCCGCACCCGCCGCCCGGAAGCCGGCCTCCGCGCCAGCGCCGGTGCCGGCGGCGAAGCCGCCGCCGCCCAAGCCGAAGCAAGTCGTGCTCCCCGAAAAACCCCAGGCTCCCAAACCCCAGAGCAAGCCGAAGCCCCGCGAGCCCGACGTCTTCAAAGAGCCGGAGAAGAAACAGGAGAAGAGTCTGGAGGAGCTGCTCGAGGAGATGCGCGGCGACGCCGCCGAGACGCCGACCGCGCCGGGTCCCACCGAGCCGGCCATGGCCGCGATCGCACCGAGTCCCGGGTCGTCCGAAGGCCGTGGCGCGTTGTCGGCGGAGGAGCGCGACTGGCAAGCGCGCGTGATCCGCAGGATGAAGGGCATCTGGGTGGTGCCGCCGGGGTTCCGCACGCAGCCGCTGCAGACGCGCGTGGTCGTGACGCTCGATGCCGCCGGGAACATCCTCGGCACACCGCGCATCACGCAGCGCTCTGGCAACCCGTGGTACGACGATGGAGTCGTGCGAGGGCTCGGCAAGGCGAGCCCGCTGCCGCCTCCGCCCGAAGCGGGAGATTGGACGATGTGGTTCGAACCGGGGGACAGCCTGTGAACCGAGTGATCTCGGCGTTCGTGTTGTTGGTCGTGAGCGTCGCGGCGCTCCGCTCCGGTGCGGAGCGGGCGCCCGTGGTGGTGACGCCCGGTGGCGAGCAGACCTATCGCATCGCGGTGCAGCGCTTCGCCGACGATTCGAATGCTCCGAACGCGCGGCTGATCGACGACTTCCGCGCCAAGGTGACGGACGCGCTCGAGTTCTCGAACGTGTTCCGCCGCGTTGACGACGCGGCATTCCTCGGCCCGCTGACCACGCCGCCGGGGCGCGACGATGTGCCGCTCGAGTGTCAGAACTGGTCGCAGATCGGCGCCGACGCGCTGCTGGAAGGCGAGATCGAGCGGCGCGCGGACGGCGTCAGCATCGCCT
>CAZPNB010000125.1:0-9249 GCA_964587305.1 uncultured Spirochaetales bacterium
GAGCAGCAGCGCGAAGAGCAGCGCCGTATCGATCGCGTGCAGCAACAAGTTGGTGGCGTGATGCCCGCCCGCCCACAGCCCGTAGAGATCGACGTCGGCCATGTGCGAGAGCCAGGTGAGCGGGAGCCAGTTGCTGTCCTCGCTCGCGGTCAGTGCCCAGGCGACGCCCGCGGCGGACAGCCCCTGCCGCACGTGCGCGTTGGACGTGACGTAGAGGGGGTCGTCCCAGGTCACGAACGCGAAGCGCGTCACTTGCCCGTAGACCGCCGCGGTGGCGAGCAGGATCGCGAGCAGGGCAAACAGGGAACGGGCGCGCAAAACCTAGTCTCCGAGCAGCTTCACGACGACGGAGACTTTGTCCTCCATCCGCACGTCGCGGTCGCGACGATCGTCGATCTTGAGCACGGTGCTGACGCGCAGGGCCCCCGCCGCGAAGACCGCCTCCTGCATCGAGTGCACGAGCGCGTAGATGTCGCCGAGGTCGCCCTCCAGCGTTGTGAACATCGGATCGAGCCGGTAGCGTACGCGACTCTGCCCGCGCACCACCGCGAGGGCGGCTGCGACGTGCCTCGAGACGCTGGTGCCGACCCCGATCGGCGAGATGCTGACGGCGGCGATCGCCATGGTTTCCTCCTGCATGGGCTAGGTCTCACGCACCCGCACAGCGGCGGGGTGGCGGACGGCGGTGGCGAGGGTCGCGACCGGCGCCGCGCCGCCGGGCGGCACGAGGGCGGGCGCGAGATCGCACAGCGGCTCGAGCACGAACGGACGCTCCGCGATGCGCGGATGGGGCACGACCAGATCGGGCTCCGCGAGAACCTGCTCGCCGTAGAGCAGCAGGTCGAGGTCGAGCGTGCGGGGGGCGTTGCGCACGCCGGTCCGCTCGCGGGCCTGGGTCCGTTCGATGGCCTGCAACTGCTCGAGCAGCGCGCGCGGCGAGAGACGCGTGCGCAGGCGCGCGACGGCGTTCAGGTAGAAGCCCTGTTCGCCCGGCCCGACCGGATCGGTCTCGTAGACGCGCGACGCCACCACGTCGCGAACGTCCCGCAGCATGCGCAGCGATGCGAACGCCGCGCACAGATGGCGCTCGCGATTGCCGAGGTTGGATCCGAGCCCGACGTACGCGGCTTGCTCGCCGGCGCGGGGCGACTCGGCGCGGCACAGATGGCGGATCGCGCCGTTCAGCACACGAGCCGCCTCCCATTGCAGGAAGTGCCCGGCCCGCGCCACCCGGAACGGCCCCACGCGGTTCGGGAACACCAGCGCGGCCATCGCGTCGAAGTCGGGGCTGATCACGTGGTCCGCCGGGCCGAACAGGATCACGGCCTCGGTTGGATCGACGCCGAAGTGCAGCGGCGCGCTTCGCTGCGAGGCATCGACCGCGCTCTCGTAGGTGGCGAAGCTCGAGCGCAGCTTCGCACCGTCGCCGAAGGGCTCAGTCAGGAAGTCGATCTCCGCCGCGTCGAAGCTCTCCGGGTGCGCCCAGAAACGCGACGTGTAGAAGCTCGCGATGTACCGCCGGCGCTGCTCGGGTGTCGCGAGCTCGGCGGCGAGCCCGTCCGCGTCGGTGGCCTGGCGCAGGAAGTAGTCGGCGGCGGCGATCGGCGGCCGGGTGCGCAGGCCCGCCATCGCGTCCCGCAGGTAGGGCAGCGGCGTGTTGAAGAGCACCAGGCGCTGCACGAAGCCCGGAAAGCGCAACGCGAAGTCCTGGGCCACCACGCCACCGAGATCACCGCCGACGAGCGTCACGCGCTCGAAGCCGAGCTCGCTGCGCAATAGCGCGTACAGGTCGGCGCTGTGCGACGCCGCGTCGCCCAAGCCGTCGGGCCCGACGTCGCTCTCGCCGAAGCCGCGCAGGTCCGGCGCCACGACGTCGAAGCCCGCCTCCGCGAGCGGAGCGATGTTGCGCCACCAGATGCGCGAGGTTTCGGGCCAGCCGTGCAGCAGCACGACGGGCTCGCCGCCTTGCCCTTCGCGCAGGTAGGACTGGCGGAAGCCGCGCGGCGTCGCGGTGCAGCGCGCGTAGCGGTCGGGGGCCAGGGTAGAATCCACCGTCACCGCGCGATCTTACAGCTACACTGCGCCGGCCCACCCGTTCGATCTTCGCTCGGCTCCAGCTCGCTGCGCGCGGAGGACCGCTTGCCCGTTCGACCTTCGCTCGGCTCCGCCTCGCTGCCCGCGGAGGACCGCTTGCCCACGGACCAGCCTCCCTCGCTCGTGACGCGCGTTCCGGGCCCGCGCTCGCACGA
Organism: uncultured Spirochaetales bacterium; assembly: GCA_964587305.1. Taxonomy (GTDB): domain Bacteria; phylum Myxococcota_A; class UBA9160; order UBA9160; family SMWR01; genus JAHEJV01. Next base: position 2,250 of record CAZPNB010000125.1, read on the forward strand.
GCTCGCCGTGCGGCTCGCGCGCGTCGAGTCGCGCAACGTGACCTGCCTCGGCCCCGAGCCGCCGATCTTCTGGCAGCGCGCCTCGGGCGCGAACGTCTGGGACGTCGACGGCAACCGCTACGTCGATCTCGGCGCGGCGTTCGGCGTGGCGAACGTCGGTCACGCCCACCCGCGCGTGGTGCGGGCGGTGTCGGAGCAGGCGGCGACGCTGCTCCACGGAATGGGCGACGTGCACCCGTCGCCGGTCAAGGTGGAGCTGCTGGAGGCGCTGGCGCAGCGCTTCCCGGGCGGCGGTCCGGCGCGCGCGGTGCTGGGATCGTCGGGCAGCGACGCGGTCGAGATCGCGCTGAAGACGGCGGCCCTCGCGACGGGTCGCTCCGGGGTGGTCGCGTTCGAGGGCGGCTACCACGGCCTCGCGATCGGTGCGCTCGACGCAACGCACCGCGCGGAGTTCCGCGCGCCGTTCGCCGCGCGGCTGGCGAACGCCACCGCCTTCGCGCGCTTCGGCGACGCGGCCGACGTGAGGCGCGCCGCAGCCGCGTGCCGTGCGCCGGTCGGCGCCGTGCTCGTCGAGCCGATCCAGGGCCGCGGAGGCGAGCGGGTGCCGCCGCCGGGCTTCCTCTCGGCGCTGCGCGCTCTGTGCGACGCCGAGGGCTGGCTGCTGATCGCCGACGAGGTCTACACCGGCTTCGGTCGCACCGGCGCGTGGTTCGCCTGCCAGCACGAGGACGTGCGGCCGGATCTCCTGTGCGTGGGGAAGGGGCTGGCCTCGGGCATGCCGATCTCCGCATGCGTCGGCCGCGCCGAGGTGATGGACGCCTGGCCGCCGTCGCGCGGCGAGGCGCTCCATACCCAGACCTTCCTCGGCCATCCGCCGGCCTGCGCGGCCGCGCTGGCTTCGCTCTCGGTGATCGAGGAGGAGAAGCTGGTGGAGCGCGCGGCGGAGGTCGGCGCGCGCGCGCAGGGCAGGCTGCGGGCGGCAGTCGCCGGCCTGCCTACCGTTGCGGAGGTGCGCGGACGCGGGCTCCTGCTAGGCGTCGAGTGCGTCGCACCCGCGGTGGCGCGGGCGGCGGTCGCCGGCCTGCTCGCGCGCGGCGTGATCGCGCTGCCCGCCGGCGACGATGGGCGGGTGATCGGGCTGTCACCGCCGCTGACGATCGACCGCGACGTGCTCGACGCCGCGCTCGACACGCTGGCGGAAGTGCTGCGGTGAACGGCCCCAGCGCGGATCCGGCGCGCGCCGAGCTCGATGCGGCGGTCATCGCATGGACGCGCGAGGCCGCGTGGCGCCACGACGACGCGCGTTTCTCCGAGCTCGCGCTCGCGCTGTTCGCGTTCCAGTTCGAGCGCTGCGCGCCCTATCGCCGCTTCTGCGAAGGGAGAGGTCGCACCCCGGCGAACGTGCGTCACTGGCAAGACGTGCCGGCCGTCCCGACCGGCGCGTTCAAGGAGCTGGCGCTCTCGAGCTTCCCGCGCGAGCGAGCGGTGCACGTGTTCCGCACCAGCGGCACCCGGACCGCGGCGCGGGGCGCGCTGCTGCTCGACACACTCGAGGTCTACGAGGCGTCGCTGCGCGCGTCGTTCCACCGCCACGTGCTGCCCGACCTCGCGCCCGGCGCGCGCGCCCACTTCCGGGTGCTGGCGCCGTCCGCGCGCGAGGCGGCGGACTCGTCGCTCTCGCACATGTTCGACGTCGTGATGCGCGACGCGGGTGCGGCCGGCAGCGGCCACTGGATCGCCGGCGGCGCTCTAGACGTCCCGCGCGCGCTGCGCGACCTCGAGGCGCTGTCCGACAGCGAGGATCCCGTCGTCGTATGCGGCGCGGCGTTCGCATTCGTACACCTGCTCGAAGAGCTCGAGCGCCGCGGGCTGCGCTTCGCGCTGCCGCGCTCGGCGCGCGTGATGGAGACGGGCGGGTTCAAGGGGCGTTCGCGCAGCGTGCCGCGCGACGACCTCTACCGCGAGATCGAAATGCGCCTCGGCGTGCCCCCAGAACGGATCGTAAACCAATATGGCATGACCGAGCTCGGCAGCCAGTTCTACGACTCGCTGCTGCGCGAGCCCGCCGCGCCGCGGCGCAAGCTCGCCCCGCCGTGGACGCGGATCCGCATCCTCGACCCGACCCTCGGCGATGAGGTCCGGCCCGGGGAGCTAGGCCGGATCGCGATCCTCGACCTCGCGAACACCGGCAGCGTCTTCGCGCTGGAGACCGCCGACCTCGGAACGGCGCTGGACGACGGCTTCGACGTGCAAGGCCGCGACCCCGGCGCCGAGGAGCGCGGCTGTTCGATCGCCGCCGACGCGCTGCTGGCGGACGCGGGGCCGTGACACCGGATGCGCTGCGCGCGCGCCTCGCGGCGCTGCGCACAGCCGGCGCGGAGCTTCGGCGGCGCCCGGCGCGCGAGGTGATCGACGCGCTGGCCGCTGTGCTCGACCGCTGGCGCGATCGCGAGGCGCCCGAGCGCCGCGCGCTCGAGCGCGATCTGCCGGCGGCGACCGGTTTCTCGGCGGAGAACGTGCGCGAAGGGTTGGCGCGCGGGCTCGCGCCATGGCGCGGCGACGCGCTGCGCGGGCTCGCCGAGCGGGAGCTGCGGCGCGGCGGCGCGTTCGCACGCGGGCACGACGTCACCTCGGTGCTGCTCGCAGGCTCGATCCCGATGCCGACGCTCTGGGCGGTGATCGCCCCGCTCGCGCTGCGCTCGCCCGCACTCGTGAAAGCTGCGTCGCGCGATCCGATCACTGCTGCGCTCGCCGCGCGCTCGATCTCGGCGATCAATCCCGGGCTCGGGCGCTGCATCGACGTGGTCGGGTTCCCCGGTGAAGACGGGGCGTGCATGGCGGTCTTCCTCGCCGCCGACTGCGTCGTCGCGACGGGATCAGACGCCACAATCGCGTCATTGGAGCCGCGGATCGGAGCCAGCCAGGTGTTGCTGCGCCACGGCCATCGGCTCTCGATCGCGGTGCTGGGACCGCGCGCCTGCGCCGGCGCCGCCCTCGGCGAAGCCGCTCGCGGGCTCGCGCTCGACACCGCGCTGTGGGACCAGCAAGGGTGTCTATCGCCGGTCGCCGTGTACGTCGTCGCCGACACCGAGGCTTGTCGTCGGGTGGGCGCCGCGCTCGCGCAGGCGCTCGACGCGATCGGTCGCACGCTCCCGCCGGGTGTCGTCGAACCCCGCGCCGCGGCGCTCGCGGCGCACGAGCGGGCGGGCGCCGAGCTGCGCGCCGCGGCTGGCCGCGACGTCGTGCTGCACCGGGCCGCTGACTCCACCTGGACAGTGGTCTGCGAGGCGGACTCCGCCGCGCGTCCCGCACCGCTGCACCGCTTCCTGCGCGTGCACCCAGTCACCTCCGTGGATCAGCTCGAAGAGGCCCTCGCCCCGCTCGCCGCACACCTCGCGGGCACAGCACTCGCGGGCTTCGGCGAGAGCGAGCCGGCGATCGAGCAGCGCCTCCGCTCGCTCGGGGCGTCCCGCGTCTGCGCGCCGGGCGAGCTCCAGAGCCCCCCGCTCGATTGGCCCCGGGATGGGCTCGCCGCGCTCGGCTCGCTGGCGCAGCCGGGACCCACGAACCCCTGAAATGGACTGAGGGTTCTGTGCGGCCCGGGTCGGGGACGAACCGATAGAGGACCTGAACAGTCCGATATTTACAGGACCGGTTCGGTCCCTTATCGTGGGCTCACACGGAGTGCTCCAGAATGATCCGGCTGGGCCGACTCACCGACTACGGCATCGTCCTGATGGCGCACCTCGCCCGCGCCGGCGAGGGCCCGCATGCGGCCCGCGACCTCGCCGCCGAGACCCAGCTACCGCTTCCCGCGGTGAGCAAGCTCCTCAAGTCGCTCGCCCGGGAGGGTCTCTTGACCTCCTCGCGCGGAACGAAGGGCGGTTACCGGCTGGCGCGCCCCGCCGAGCAGATCACGGTGCCGGAGATGATCGCAGCGCTCGAAGGCCCGATCGCGCTCACCAACTGCAGCCTCCATGAAGGCGCGTGCTCCCAGGAGCCGAGCTGCCACGTGCGGACGCCGTGGCAGCACATCAATCGCGCGGTCCACGACGCGCTCTCGCGGATCCGCCTGGCCGATCTCGCCGCCAGCGACGCGGCCGGCACGATCGTCTCCTTCGCCAGTCTCGGCGTGGACACGACCGGCATCGACACCACTCCCGTTTCCGTGGACCCCAGGGCCTAGCACCAGAGGAATTGATCCCATGTCCGAATCCGAGAATGCCCAGCTCGAGCGACTCGCCAACCGCGAGTACCAGTACGGCTTCGTCACCGACATCGAATCGGAGACGATCCCGCCGGGCCTCGACGAGAGCGTCGTCCGGCTGATCTCCGCCAAGAAGCAGGAGCCCGAGTGGTTGCTCGAGTGGCGCCTGCGCGCGCTGCACCGCTTCCTCGAGCTGCTCGAGCACGAGACCGAGCCCACCTGGGCCCACGTCTCGTATCCGAAGATCGACTACCAGAAGATCATCTACTACTCGGCGCCCAAGCCCCGGGAGAAGCTCGACAGCCTCGACGAGGTGGACCCGGAGCTGCTCGCCACCTACGAGAAGCTCGGCATCTCGCTGTCCGAGCAGAAGCGGTTGACCGGCGTGGCCGTCGACGCGGTCTTCGACAGCGTCTCGGTCGCGACCACCTTCAAGGGCGAGCTCGAGAAGATGGGGATCGTGTTCTGCTCGTTCTCGGAGGCGGTGCAGAAGCACCCGGACCTGGTGCGCAAGTATCTGGGCAGCGTCGTGCCCTACTCGGACAACTTTTTCGCCTGCCTGAACTCGGCGGTGTTCAGCGACGGCTCGTTCGCCTACATCCCGAAGGGCGTGCGCTGCCCGATGGAGCTCTCCACCTACTTCCGGATCAACTCGGCGGGGACAGGGCAGTTCGAGCGCACGCTGATCATCGCCGAAGAACGCTCGCACGTGAGCTACCTCGAGGGCTGCACGGCGCCGATGCGCGACGAGAACCAGCTGCACGCGGCCGTCGTCGAGCTGATCGCTCTCGACGACGCCGAGATCAAGTACTCGACCGTCCAAAACTGGTACCCGGGCGACAAGAACGGCGTGGGCGGGATCTACAACTTCGTCACCAAGCGCGGCGCGTGCCGCGGCGCGCGCTCGAAGATCTCCTGGACCCAGGTCGAGACCGGCTCGGCGATCACCTGGAAGTATCCGAGCTGCATCCTGCAGGGCGACGACTCAGTGGGCGCGTTCTACTCGGTGGCGATGACCAACCACCGCCAGCAGGCCGACACCGGCACCAAGATGCTCCACCTCGGCAAGAACACGAAGAGCACGATCATCTCGAAGGGCATCTCCGCCGGACGCGGCCAGCAGTCCTACCGCGGGCTGGTGCGGATCGGTCCGAAGGCCTCTGGCGCACGCAACTACTCCCAGTGCGACTCGCTCTTGCTCGGCGACGAATGCGGTGCGCACACCTTCCCGTATCTCGAGGTGAAGAACGCGACCGCGACGGTCGAGCACGAGGCCACCACCAGCAAGATCGGCGAAGACCAGCTCTTCTACTGCCGGCAGCGCGGCATCTCCGAGGAGGACGCCGTGTCGATGATCGTGAACGGGTTCTGCAAGCAGGTGCTGCGCGAGCTGCCGATGGAGTTCGCGGTCGAGGCCCAGAACCTCCTCGGCCTGAGCCTCGAAGGCGCGGTGGGCTGATGGCGACGCCGATGCTCGAGCTGGTGAACGTGCACGCGACCGCGGGCGGCGCCGAGATCCTCAAGGGGCTCGACCTGACGATCCGCCCCGGCGAGGTGCACGCGATGATGGGCCCGAACGGCTCCGGGAAGAGCACGCTCGCCAACGTGCTCGCCGGGCGCCCGTCGGTGGAGGTGACGAAGGGCCTGGTGCGCTTCGAGGGCCGCGATCTCACGCTGCTCTCCGCCGAAGAGCGCGCGCGCGAGGGCATCTTCCTGGCGTTTCAGTACCCGGTCGAGATCCCCGGCGTCGCCAACATGTACTTCCTCAAGGCGGCGCTCAACGCCGTGCGCCGCCATCGCGGTGAGGACGAGCTCGACGCGATCGACTTCCTCGCGCTCGCGCGCGAGAAGACGAAGCTCGTCGAGATGGACGAGAAGCTGATGCAGCGTTCGGTGAACGAGGGCTTCTCCGGTGGTGAGAAGAAGCGCAACGAGATCCTCCAGATGGCGATCCTCGAGCCGAAGCTCGCCGTGCTCGACGAGACCGACTCGGGGCTCGACATCGACGCGCTGCGGATCGTCGCGAACGGCGTCAACGCGCTGCGCAGCCCCGAGCGATCGATGCTCGTCATCACCCACTACCAGCGCCTGCTCGATTACATCGTGCCCGACGTCGTGCACGTGCTGGCCGGCGGCCGGATCGTGAAGACCGGCGGCAAGGAGCTGGCGTTCGAGCTCGAGGAGAAGGGCTACGGGTGGGTCGAGGGAGCCGCGGCCGGATGAGCGCGCTCGAGACCGCCCGCGACCGTTTCGTCGCCGAGCACCGCCCGTTCGCCGCGGCGCGCGTCGGTGAGCCCGCGTGGCTGGCCGGCCACCGGCGCGACGCGCTCGCCGCGTTCGCAGCGCGCGGGCTGCCGAGCACCCGCGAGGAGGAGTGGCGCTACACGAGCCTCGCTCCGCTCGCCGCGCTGCCGTTCGCGCTCGCGGAGCCCGCACCGCTCGACCGCGCCATCCTCGAAGAGCTCGCCACGCCGCTGTTCGCGTGCAGCCTGTACGCGTTCGCGAACGGGCGCGCGCTGCCCGAGCTTTCGTCGGCAGCCAGGCTGCCCGGCGGCGCGCGCTGCGACAGCCTGGCGGCGCTGCTCGGCGACGGCACGAGCCCGGTCGAGGCGCGCCTCGACCACTACGTCGACATCAAGGCGCATCCGTTCGCCGCGCTGAACTCCGCGTTCGCGAGCGACGGTGCGGTGGTGCGCGCGCCGCGCGGCGTCGCGGTCGAGCAGCCGCTGCATCTGGTGTTCGCGAGCGTGACGGGCGAGCGGCCGCAGGTGACGCATCCACGCGTGGTGATCG
>CAZPNB010000126.1:0-4984 GCA_964587305.1 uncultured Spirochaetales bacterium
AGTGCCGAGCGCGGTGGTGAGATTGATGCGCTGCACTTCGCCGCCCGAGAGCGTGCGCGACTGCCGGTCGAGCGTGAGATAGCCGAGGCCGACGTCGCAAAGGTAGCCGAGACGCGCGCGCAGTTCGCCCATCAGCAGTTCGGTCGCCTCGTCCATCGGTGCCGGAAGCTCCAGCGCCGCCACGAACTCGCGCGCGCGTTCGATCGGCAGCAGCATCAACTGGTGGAGCGTGAGCCCCGGCTTGCCGAGCGTCCAGAGCAGCGCTTCGGGCTTGAGCCGCGCCCCGCCGCAGGACGCGCACGGCGTGTAGGCCCGGTACCTGGAGAGCAGCACGCGGATGTGCATCTTGTACGCCTTGCTCTCCAGCCAGCCGAAGAAGTGCCTGATGCCGTACCACTGCTTGTTCCACTTTCCCTTCCAATCCGGCTCGCCGTCGATCACCCAGCGCCGCGCCTCTGCCGGCAGCGCCTGCCACGGCGTGTCGAGCGACACCTCGTAATGTACGGCGAGCGATTCCAGCAGCGCGCGGTAGTAGCGCGGCGCACCGCGCCCGCTCCACGGCGCGATCGCGCCGCCGCCGAGCGGGCGGCTCGGGTCGGGTACCACCAGCTTCGGCTCGAATCCGGTACACACACCGAGGCCGTCGCACTCGGGGCACGCGCCGTGCGGACTGTTGAACGAGAAGCTGCGCGGTGCGAGCTCGGGAAACGAGAAGCCGCAGGCCGGGCACGTGTTCCGCTCCGACAACAGCCACTGCTCGCTGCCGGTGTCGATGAGGACGAGCCCGGCGGCGAGCTTCGCCGCGGTCTCGATCGACTCAGCGATCCGCGCGCGCGCCGACTCCTTCACGACCAGCCGGTCGACCACCACGTCGATCGAGTGGCGCGCCGACCGCGCCAGCGCGATCTCCTCGGAGAGGTCGCGCAGCTCCCCGTCGATCCGCGCGCGCACGAAGCCCTGGCGGCGCAGGTCCTCCAGCTCCTTCTTGTACTCGCCCTTGCGGTCGCGCACGACCGGCGCGAGCACCGAAACACGCGCGCCGGCGCCGAGCGTGAGCACCCGGTCGGTCATCGCCGCGATCGTCTGGCTCGCGATCGGCAGACCGCAGTCGGGACAGTACGGCTCGCCGGCACGCGCGAAGAGCAGCCTCAGGTGGTCGTAGATCTCGGTCGTGGTGCCGACCGTCGAGCGCGGGTTGCGGCCGGAGGTGCGCTGCTCGATCGCGATCGCCGGCGACAGGCCGTCGATCGCGTCGACGTCGGGCTTGCGCATCTGCTCGAGGAACTGGCGGGCATACGCGGAGAGGCTCTCGACGTAGCGGCGCTGGCCCTCGGCGTAGAGCGTGTCGAACGCGAGCGTCGACTTCCCCGAGCCCGACGGGCCGGTGATCACGACCAGGCGGTCGCGCGGGATCCGCACGTCGATGTCGGCGAGATTGTGCTCGCGCGCGCCGCGGATCTCGATGTACTCAGGGGCCGCGGCCGGCGAAGCGATCACGGACTCGCGGGGCGCTCGCGCCGCGGCTCCTCCGCGATCGGGAAGGTGCTGTCGCCGAAGCGCGCGGCGTCGGCGAAGAGGCCGCGCCGCTCGATGTAGCTGCGCCCGCGAACCTCCTCGATCCAGACCCGGTACTCCTGCTCGAGCTTGCGCTCCCACAGCACCCGCGCCAGCGCATCGCGCGCTTGCTCGAAGGTCACCGGCTCGAGCTCGCGGCGCTCGACGAGCTGGAGCACCGAGCAGCCGAACGGCAGCACGAGGACGTCGCCCACCGCACCCGCTTCGAGGCCATCGAGCGCCTGGCTCATCCACGGCGCGACGCTGGCGAGCGGCAGCCAACCGATGTCGCCTCCGTCGCGCGGCGCCGCCTCGGAGACCTGCGCGGCCACCTTCTCGAACGGCTCGCCCCCCAGCACGCGCTCACGGGCGATGCGCACCTCGGCGCACGCAGTCGCCTCGTCGCGCTTCGTCGCGCCGCCGTAGGCGCGCAGGATCTGCCGCACGTGCACCGCCTCGCCCTCGTCCTGCTGCTTCCCGTGGCGCTCGGCGTAGAGCGCCTCGACCTCGCTGTCCTCGACCTTCACGCGCGGGCCGAGCATCCCCTGCACGAGATTGCGCCGCTCGAAGTCGTGCTTGATCTGCGCGCGGTATTCCTCGACCGAGAGCCCGTGGAAGACCACGCTCGCGTAGAGCTGCTCGACCGAGAGCCCGTTCTCTTTCGCAATCCCCTCGATCGTGCGGGTGATCTCTTCGTCGCTCGCCTTCGCGTCGCTGTCCTCGACGATCTTCTCGATCAAGCGCGACTCGATCAGCCGCTCGAGCCCGTCGGCGCGCAGCCGGGCGATCTCCTGCTCCGGCGCGCCCGCCTGGCGCATCGCCTCCTCCTGGGGCCGCACCGCGCGCATCACCTCGGACAGCAGCACGATCCGGCCGTCCACCTGCGCGGCGATCCCGTCGATCAGCTCGGCGTCGCCCGCAGCCCGGGCGGGCGCACCCGGGGCGAACGCGACGGCGAGCGCGAGCAGCAGCCGGCGGGCGAAGCGGAGCACGGCCGGAGCATGACAAAAGCGCGCTAGCGTCGCAGCAAGCCGCGCGCAGCGAGGCGCAGCCGAGCGGAGACCAGCAGGATGGTCGCGCGCAGCGAGGCGCAGCCGAGCGGAGACCCGTGGAATGGCCGAGACGCGCCCCGCCGCGACCGGGATCCGCCACGAGACGGTCGCCGCCAACGGCCTGCGCTTCCACGTCGCGGCCTGTGGTGAGGGCGAGCGGCTGGCGCTGTGCCTGCACGGCTTCCCGGAGTGCTGGTTCTCGTGGCGCCATCAGCTTCCGCTGCTCGCCCGTCTCGGGTACCGCGCGTGGGCGCCGGACCTGCGCGGATACGGCGACAGCTCGCGCCCTTCGCGCCTAGCGGACTATGCGATCGAGGCGCTGCTCGCCGATGTCGCCGGCCTCGTCGACGCGTCGGGCGCATCGCGCGTCGTGCTGATCGGTCACGACTGGGGCGGCCTGATCGCGTGGTTCGCCGCGATCCGCCGCGTGCGCCGCTTCGAACGGCTCGTGATCCTGAACATCCCCCACCCGGCGGCGGGGCGCGCTGGCTTTCGCCGGCCCGAGCAGTGGCTGCGTTCGTGGTACGCGCTGTTCTTCCAGATCCCGCGCCTGCCCGAGTGGCTGTTGGCGCGCCGCGGCGGGCGCGCGATCGCCGAGGCGTTCCGCCGCACGGCCGTCCATCCCGAGCGTTTCCCGGACGAGGTGACCCGCGTCTACCGAGACGCGGCGCTCCAGCCCGGCGCGCTGACGGCGATGTTGAACCACTACCGCGCGCTGCTGCGCGGCGGCGGCCTGCGCCGCCAGCAAGCACTCGGCATCCCGCAGCTCGATACCCCGACACTCTTCTTGTGGGGCGTGCGGGACGTCGCGCTGACGCTCGCCACCACCGTTGGAACCGGGAGGTGGGTGTCGGACTTGACGCTCCGCTACCTCCCCGACGCGTCGCACTGGGTGCAGCAGGACCAGCCCGAGCTGGTGAACGAGATGCTCGAGGCGTGGCTGACCGGCAGGCCCGTTCCGTTCGCGCCGGGCGGCGACGCGCTCCGGGTCATTTGATACGGAGGCCCCTCAAGCCACCCGCCCCGGCCGGCCGATGTTCCGGGGACGAGCGGAGGGGGACCCGTGATCATCAGCAATATCGAGAACATTCCCGGCCACAACATCACGAAATTCTTCGGCGTCGTGTCGGGCAGCACCGTGCGCGCCAAGCACATCGGCCGCGACATCATGGCCGGGTTGAAGAACCTGATCGGCGGCGAGCTCAAGGGCTACACGGAGCTGTTGCAGGAGAGCCGCGACGACGCGCTCGCGCGGATGGTCCAGCAGGCCGAGAGCCTCGGCGCGAATGCCGTCGTGAACGTGCGCTTCCAGACCAGCTCGATCGCGCAGGGCGCGGCGGAGCTGTTCGCCTACGGCACCGCGGTGCAGGTCGACTGAGATGGACCCGGCGCTCGAGGCACTGATCCAGCTCGGTGCTCCGCTGGCGCTCCTGGCGCTGGCGTTCTTCACCGGCCGCCGCGCCGAGCGGCGCCACTACCAGAGCATCCGCGCGCGCGAGCGCGAGCTGTGCATGCTGCCCGCCGTCACGTTCCGCCAGATCCCCAGCTCGTGGGGTGTGGATGGCGTCGGGCTCGTGACCGGCAGCGTCGTGGTCTCGGTCGACCACTTCAAGCGCTTCCTGGCCGGCCTGCGCACGCTCGTGGGCGGGCGCATCAAGAGCTACGAGACGCTGCTCGACCGCGCACGCCGCGAGGCGGTGCTGCGCTGCAAGGAGCAGGCGCGCGCGCGCGGCTACCACGCGGTGGTGAACGTGCGCCTCGAGACCACGCGGATCGCCGGAAAGAGCCGCAGTGGCAACTCGACGGCCGGCGTCGAAGTACTGGCGTTCGGTACCGGGCTGGAGCTGCGCCGCGATCCGCGGTAGGCGCCGGTGGAGTACGACGGGCGGCTCCCGGCAGAGGGGATCAACACCAGCGACGAGCACCCGCTGCGCGAGTTCGCGCTGCTGGTGGGCGGCCTGGTCGGAGCCGCGGTGGCGTGCATCGCGATCGCCGCGCTCGCGATCGACCGGCTGGTGCCGCTCCTGCCCCCCGCGCTCGAGGCGCGCTGGTTCGGCGGCTGGCTCGCTCCCGACCCCGGCGCAGCGGACGACGCCGCAAGCGACCCGCGCACGGCATCGCTGCAGGCGCTGCTCGATCGCCTGGCGCGGCATTGGAGCGACCACCCCTACGCGTTCCGCGTCGCCGTGATCGACGACGCCGAGCCCAACGCGTTGGCACTGCCCGGTGGCGGGATCCTGGTGACCACGGGACTGCTCGAGCAGATCGCGAACGAGAACGAGCTCGCGCTGGTGCTCGGCCACGAGCTAGGCCACTACCACGGCCGCGACCATCTCCGCGGGCTCGGCCGTGGGTTCGCCACCCAGCTCGTGCTCGGC
>CAZPNB010000127.1:0-4973 GCA_964587305.1 uncultured Spirochaetales bacterium
GCCTCGGCCATGATCTTCCACGCGCCGTCCTCCGGGCCGATCCGCTGCTCGACCGCGACCGATACGTCGGTGAAGAACACCTCGTTCAGCTGGTCGCCGTCGAGGGTCGGAAGCGGGTTCACGGTGACGCCGGGGGTTCGCTTGTCGATGATCAACAGTGATAGGCTGCGGCCGCGGCTCTGCTGGGCGCCGGTGCGCACCAGCGTCCACAGGTAGTCCATGTCCTGCGCGTACGACTGCCAGCACTTCTGGCCGTTCACGACGTAGACGCCGCCGCGGCGCTCGGCGCGGCAGCGCACCGCGGCGAGGTCGGAGCCGGCCTCGGGCTCGGAGTAGGCGAGCGAGAAGTGGCTCTCGCCGCGCCGGATCGGCGGCAGCCAGCGCTCGCGCTGCGCGGCGTCGCCGTGGCGCGCGATCGTCTTCGCGACGATCCCCGACGCGAGCGGCGTGCGCGCCGCGCGCGCGTAGGCGACCTCGTCCCACAGGATGTACTCGTAGCTCGGCGGGAGGCCGCTGCCGCCTGCCGCCAACGGCCAGCCGAGCGAGAGCCAGCCGCGCTCGGCCATCGCGGCGAAGAATGCCTTCACGCGCGGCCAGTAGTGACCCTGCAGGAAGAACGCGTCGAGGTCGCGGTAGTCGGCGAGGAACGCGACCACTTCGGCGCGGAACGCCTCCTCCGCGGCCGAAAACGTCGGGTTCACGATAGCCCCAGCCGGGAGAGCAGCGCATCGCGTGCGGGCTCCGGGCCCGGAGGCTGCGACGCGAGCTGGCGGATCCGCCGCGACACGTGGAAGACCGGCCCTTCGACCGTGATGCCGAGCGCGCCGAACAACTGATGGCAAATGTGGGCGGCGTCGAGCGCTCCCCGCGAGGCCGACAGACGCGCGGCGGCAGCGCGCGCGCGCAGATCGCCGGCTCCGGTGTCCCAGGCGTGCGCGGCGATTCGCGCCAGCGTCGCCGCGGCGTCGAGGCGGATCCGCGCGTCGGCGAGCGGGTGCGCGACGGCCTGAAACTCGCCGATCGCGCGCCCGAACTGGGTGCGCGTGCGCGCGTGCTCCGCTGTTGCCAACACGAGCGCCTGCCCGGCCGCGGCGGCGTAGGCGGAAAGCGCGGTGTCGTGCAGCGCCCACGCGCGCGTTCCGGCGTCGAGCGGCGCACCGAGCTCGAGATCGACGCGCCCCCACGGCTCGCCGCCGAGCGTGTCCACCGGCACGATCGCGCCGCGCGGCTGCGCGTGGTGGAGCTTTCCGCCGTCGAGCGCCAGAAAGCAATCGGCGACCGGCGCGAACGGCATCAGCGGCGGAGCTCCCAGCGAGACGATCCACTCGCCCGACGCGACGCGGGCGCGCTCGTCTCCATCGAGCACCTGCGCCGCGAGGAAGGTCGCCGAAAGCGGGCCCGGGAACACCGCGGCGCCGAGCGACTCCAGCGCCGCCACCATCTCGCGCGCGCCGCCGTCGCCTTCCGGTGTCGCCAGCGCGAGCACGCCCAGCTCGGCCAGCTCGCGCCACAGCGCGCGCGGTAGCGTGCCCGCGCTCTCGCGCACGACCGCTTCGGGGCAGCGCTCGGCGCAGAAGCGCGCGGTGGCATCCGCGATCGCCTGCTGGGTGTCGTCGAACGCGAGATCGAGGCTCAAGACGCGTCGTTCCAGCGGCTCGCCGTGATTGCGCGCCGGTGGGCCGAAGCACCGCCCAGCTCGAGGCGCAGCGCCTGGAGCCGCATCGTGAAGACGTGCAGGTCGTGCTCGCGCGTGAAGCCCATCGCCCCGGTGAGCTGGTGCGTCTCGCGGAACAGGTGGTTCGCGGCGTCGGCGGCGTGCGCCGCGGCGGTCGCGGCGGCCTCGCCGGGCATGTCCTGCGAGGCGGCTTCGAACGTGAGCCAGCGCGTTCCTTCGACGAGCACGGTGCAGATCGCGAGCCGATGCTGGATCGCCTGGAACGAGCCGATCGCGCGCCCGAACTGCCGCCGCCGCTTCACGTACGCGACGGTGATGTCGAGCGCGGCCTGCATCGTGCCGAGGATCTCGGCGGCGAGCGCGATCCGCCACCAGCTGCGCAGCGCCTCGCCCGAGCCGATGCCCAGCGATTCGCCGGACCGCTCGTTCACAGCGATCCGACCGACCGGCAGCATGAAGTTCGAGCGCACCGGTGCCCGGTCGCCAGGCGCGAGTGCGACGAGCCGCGCCTCGTCGCCACAGTCGACGAGCGCGGTGCGCGCCTGCGCGCCGAAGCGCACCGGCCCCGGGTGCGCGAGCGAGACGAGCGCGATCGGGCCCGGCAGCACGCGCCCGGTCAACACGGGCGCCACCAGAACCTGCGCGCCCACCGGCAGCGTGCCCGCGTGCCGCGCGACCGCCTCGACGACGAGCGCGGCCTCGAGTGTGCCGGTCTCGGGGTGGCCGAGCGCGATCTCGGCGAAGGCCGCTTCACCGAGCGCCGCGTCGAGCGCGTCGTCCCACTCCGCCTTCGCGTCGAGCGCGATCGCGCGCGCGGGGCCCGCGTGCTGCGCGCACAACGCCTCCACCGCCTCGCGGATCGCGCGCTGATCGTCGTTCCAGTCGAAGTCCACGGTTACTCGCGCGGCAGATCGAGCCAACGGCTCGCGATCAGGTTCAGGTTGATCTCGGTGGTGCCGACGGCGACGCCCGCGGTCATCGCGAGCCGCCAGTAGGACTCGGCAAAGTTTCCATAGGCGAGCGCCTCGGCCCCGAAGATCTCGAGCGCGAGGTCGGAGACGGCATTCTCACACAGCGTGCCGGCGACGCGCGCGACGTTGGTGTCGGCGGTCGGCTCGCTGCCCTTTGCGCGCAGGTCGATCACCCGGTATGAGAGCAGCCGCGACGCCTCCACCGCGGTGCGCGCGGCGCCGAGCTTCTCCTGGAACACAGGGTCCTCGAGCAGACCGCGCTCGCGCGCTGCCTCGGCCAGCGCATCGAGGGTCAGCGCGGCGCGCGCATAGCGCATCGCGCCGACCCGCTCGAACGCCAGCGCGTAGGACACGACGCCCCAGCCCTCTCCCTCGGGCCCGAGCCGGCAGCTCTCCGGGATGCGCGCGTCGTCGAAGAAGAGCTCGTGGAAGTAGCGCTCGCCGATCACGGCCGGAACCTCGCGAACCTCGATGCCGGGCGCATCCATCGGTGCCAGCAGCACGCTGATGCCGCGGTGGCGCTTCGAGGAGGGGTCCGTGCGCACCAGCAGGAAGCAATACTCGGCCCCGGCCACGTACGAGGTCCAGATCTTCGAGCCGTTCACGACGTAGTCGCTGCCGTCCTGCACCGCGGCGGTGCGCAGCGAAACGAGATCGCTGCCCGCCTCGGGCTCCGAGAAGCCCTGACACCAGAGCACGTTGCCTGCGGAGATCTTCGGCAGGTGCAGCGCCTTCTGCGCTTCGCTGCCGTACTTCATGATCGTCGGTCCGATCCAGTTCACGTTCATGTACTGCGAGCCGCGCGGCTCGCCGACGCGCCACATCTCCTCGGAGAGGATCGCGTGGCGCCAGGGCGTCGCGTCGGCGCCGCCGTAGGCTCGGGGCCAGCTCTGGGTCAACCACCCGCGGCGCGCGAGTTCTGCGCAGAACGCGCGCGAGAACGCGGCCTGCGCGTCGCTGCCGGGGCCGTGCACGGACAGCTCTGCCCAGTTCGCCGGCAGCGCCGCGTCGAGGAAGGCGCGCAGCTCGCGCCGGAAAGCCGCGTCGCCTTCGGACCAGTCGAACTCCACGAACCCTCCAACGGGTTTCCGCCGGCGCAGTCTATCGCGCTTGCGGGCGCGGAGACGGGTCGTTTCGCCGCCCGAATCATCTCGGCCGCGCGCGCCTTCCGGCTTTCCACGGCGGCGTGGCTGGTGTAGCTCTCTGCCCGTGCCGTTCCCCCCTTTCACTCCGACCGTCCCGGTCTTCCTTCGCCACGTCGTGGAGCGCTACGGCGGGAACCCGCTGATCCTGCTCGGCGAGCGCCGGATCCACTATGCGGAGGCGGAGCGCGCATCGGCGCTGCTCGCGCGGGGCTTGTTGGCGCGCGGGATCGGTAAGGGCAGCCGCGTCGCGGTGCTGGCGCCGAACGGACCCGACTGGGTCGTGTGGTGGCTGGCGGTAACGCGGATCGGCGCGGTGATGGTGCCGCTCAACACCTTCTACAAGCCGCGCGAGCTCGGCTACGTGCTGCGCCACGCCGACGTCACTGCGTTGCTGACCGTCGCGCGCTTTCTGAGCAACGACTACCTCGAGCGACTGGAGATCTTCGCGCCGAGCGTGGTGGCGGTGAAGGCGGAGCCGCTGCACGTGCGCGAGCTCCCGTACCTCCGCCACGTATTCGTGTCGGGAGACGTGGGCGGCCGCGGCTGGATGACGCCGCTCGCGGATCTCGAGACGACCGCGGTGGCCACCCCCGCCATCGACGACGCGTTCCTCGCCGAGGTGGAGGCCTGTGTCACGCCCGCCGACCCGATGGTCGTGATCTACAGCTCGGGCAGCACGGCGGACCCGAAGGGCGCCGTGCACAGCCACGGCGCGCTGCTGCGCCACGCCTACAACGTGAACCAGCTCCGCGACGTCGACGCGTCGGACCGCATCTTCTCGCCGATGCCGTTCTTCTGGGTCGGAGGGTTCGTGTTCTCGCTACTGTCGGCGATGCACGCGGGCGCGTTTCTGCTATGCGAGGACGCGTTCGAGCCCGGCGAGACGCTCGCGCTGCTCGAGCGCGAGCGCGCGACGGTGGCGGCGGGCTGGCCGCACTACTCGAAGGCGATGCTCGACCACCCGAGCTTCGCACACCGCGACCTGTCGTCGATCCGCTCCGGGAATCTCTACGCGGTGCTTCCGGAGCACGCGCGGCCGAAAGATCCCGAGCTACGCTCGAACTCGCTCGGCATGACCGAGACCTGCGGCCCGCACACGTTCGACCGCACCGACGTCGACCTGCCCGAGCGGCTGCGCGGCTCGTTCGGTCACGCGGTGCCGGGCATGGAGCACAAGATCAT
>CAZPNB010000128.1:0-3176 GCA_964587305.1 uncultured Spirochaetales bacterium
CGCCCGGCGCCGCCGCTCTGGCAGCGTGCGCTGCCGTGGCTGGTCACGCTGGTCTGCTTCGCGTGGCTCTACACGCGGGTCGCGGCCGCCGCCGGAAGGCAGGGCGCGACGCCAGCGTCCTATCTGATGAGCGTGTTCGCGAGCGTGAGCTGGGGTCGCTGGCTCGCGCTGATGATCCCCTACTCCGCGTTCTTCTTCCTGGTCGACGCCACCGTCGTATGGCGCGTCGTCACCTGGTTCAACGCGCGTGTTCCGTGGATCGACATCCTGCCGATCCGCGCCAGCGCCTACATCCTCTCGATCCTGAACGAGCAGGTCGGCAAGGGAGCGATGGCGCTGTACCTGAGCCGCCGCCACGGCGTCCCCGGTTGGGAAGTCGGATCGTCGATGCTGTTCATCATGTTCTGCGAGTTCCTGTACCTGACGTTCTGGGCCAACGTCGGCTATGCGATCGCTGGCGCCGCGCTGCCGGCTCAGTTTTGGCTGGTTCCGTGGATCGGGCTCGGTGCGCTGGCGTTTTTTGGCCTGTGGGTCGCTTACTTCCGGGGCGGTATCGCGAAGGGCGTGACGCTGCGCGACAAGCCGATCCTGAAGGCCTTCCGCGACGCGAGCCCGCTGCGCTACGTCGCTGTCGCGGCGATCCGCTCTCCTGCGCTGCTCGCGGCCGTCGTCGTCTACACCCTCGCGCTGCGCCTGTTCGGCGTCGAGGCGAGCTTTCTCCAGATGCTGGGCGTGCTGCCGGTGATCTTCTTCGCCGCCGCGGTCCCGACGCCGATGCGCGCCGCCGCGATCACGATCTGGGTCGTGCTGTTCCCCGAGCGCGAAGCGCAGATGTCCGCGTTTGGCCTCGTGATGCACAACTTCTTCATCTTCTTCAACGCGACGATCGGCCTCTTGTTCCTGCGCCGCGCCAATCGCGAGCTGCTGGCGGAGCCGAGCCCCGCGAGCTGACGCCGCGGACCCGCTACGCGGGTGTTCGCGCCACGCAGATCGCCGAGAAACCACCGCCCGCGCTGCGCAGGTTGGTGACCTGTCCCTGGTAGATGCGCGCGCCCAGCAGCAGCACAGCGCCACGGTAGGCGTAGGCGCGGACGTCGAACTTCATTGCGCGCCGCCCATCGCTGGTGTCGACCTCGACGAGCCCCGGCTCCACGCGCCGCTGCGCCAGGTAGTCGGAATCGCCTGCGATCTCGTCGAACTTGCGCCCCGAGATCTTGTCCCCACGGTAGACGGCGCGACTGCCGAACGATGCACAGGGCTTGAAGACCCAGCTCTTCCGCTCGCGCCAAGCGCGCTCGCTGCCCAGCTCGATGAGGCTCCGCGTTTCCGGTACGACCTCGGCCAGGAAGCGGGCGTCGTCGTCTGTCACGCCCAGGCTCGAGAGCGCCTCGGGCGACGAAAACAGCGCGAGGCGGCGCTTGTTCGCGAGCAGGTGATGCTCGCGAGGCGCAGGCGTCACGACGACTTCGCGCGCGAGATACGCAGCCCGTAGCGCGGCAGATCGGGGCGCCGCGAGCGTGAAGTCGGTGTCCCGCAGATAGACGAGATCGACCGGCGACCCTCGCAGCGCGAGCCCGTCGCGGGTGCGCACGAGCTCCTCGGTGTCGCAGATCTCTGCGCGGATCCCGGCTTCCTCGAACAGCCGCACGAACAGCAGGAACTCCGGGTACAGGAACTGGTCGTGCGGTTGGTGATCCGCGATCGCGATCCGCCCGGCGCGGGCGCCCGCGCCGCGCACCGCCGCGAACTCCGCGAGGAACGTCTGCGCGATCCGCTGCTGGATCGCGGCGACCGGAAGCAGCTCGGAGCACAGACACGCGAGCTTCACCGGGTCGCACAGCGCGGCGGTGTGCAGGCCATTGAGCAGGGCTCCGCCCGCGTTGGTATTCACCTCGATCAGCCGTGGTCCGGCGGGCGTGAGATGAAAGTCGTAGCCCATGAAGACCCCGAAGTTCCCCGGCGCGAAGCGCGAGAGCGCGTCGGCATCGCGATCGACCCGCTGCTGGTAGGAAGCAGAATGGGCGATCCGGAACAGCAGCTCGACGGTGCGCTGGATCGCGGCGAACTGCTCGGGCGCAAGTGCTACGACGGTGCGGCCCGCGTACGGAATCGCCGGCGGCTCCCCCGCGCGTAGCTCCGACTCGAGCGGCTCAGTCATCCAGCGCTGTCTCCCGTTCTCGAAGGCTCCGACGTCAGCCAGCGGAATAGCGCGGTTGCGACGGCAGCCCCGGCGAGTTGCGCGGCCAGGAACGGGGGGACGTCGACCGGTCGAATGCCTGAGAACGTGTCCGTCGCTGCGCGCGCGAGAGTAACGGCCGGGTTCGCGAACGAGGTCGACGCGGTGAACCAATAGGCGCTGGCGATGTAGGCGCCGACCGCATAGGGCAGTCCGGCGGGTGCATTCCGCGAGCAGCCACAGATCGTCGCGATCAACCCGAAGGTCGCGATGAACTCGCTGAAGACCTGAGCGGTCCCAGCACGAGCGTGCGTCGACGTCGCGAACAGCGACTCACCGAACATCAGGTGCGCCGCGGCGACACCGGCGAACGCGCCGGCGATCTGCGCCAGCACGTAGCCCCGGGCCTCCCGCCAGGCCAACCCGCCCTGTGAGGCAAGGGCCAGAGTGACTGCGGGATTGAAGTGCGCGCCCGAGATCGCTCCGAAGGTCATGATCAGCGCAACGAGGGCGAGGCCCGTGGCCACGCTATTCGCGAGCAGCGCCAGAGCGACGTTTCCGTCCGCCAGCCGCTCCCCCATGATCCCGGAGCCAACGACCGCGGCGAGCAGCAGAGCCGTACCGATACCCTCCGCCACAAAGCGCCGCGCCGCGCCGCGCACCGCCTCAGGTCCCCGGCGCGAACGATCGCTCCTCGAGGATCGCTTCCGCCGCGGCAATCGCGGCCTTCTGCAGATCGACGCTCCGCACCTCGCCGGTCTTGCGCCGCACGATCTCGGCCTTTCCGTCGGCGATCCCCTTCGGCCCGATCGTCACGCGGTACGGAATCCCGACCAGGTCGGCGTCCTTGAACTTCACGCCCGGCCGCTCGTCGCGATCGTCGAGCAGCACCTCGATGCCCGCCGCGCGCAGCGCGTCGTAGAGCTGCCCGCCCGCCTCGAGGACCGCCGGATCCTTGGGCTTCACGACGGTCACCACCACCTCGTACGGCGCCACCGAC
>CAZPNB010000129.1:0-6759 GCA_964587305.1 uncultured Spirochaetales bacterium
GTGTGATCTGGAGTGGCACCCCGGACTGGCACGCGGGCGATCATCTCGCCGCAGCAGCCGGGCGCGCCGGCCTCGACCTGGCCGAGCTCGACGAGGTGGCGCAGAAGGAGCTCGCCCGGCTCGAGGCGGTGATCGAGCAGAACCAGACTGACCACGAGGCGGCCGGCCACTGGGGCGTGCCCACCTGCGCGTTCCGCGGCGAGCCGTTCTTCGGCCAGGATCGCCTCGACGTGCTCTTGTGGCGGCTGCGCCAGCACGGGCTCGTGGAGCGCTGAGCAGGGCGCTGTGGTTGCCGAGCGACCGCGCCACCCGGTGCTGCGCTTCCTCGCCGACGCGCTCTCGGCCGGGAATCTCTTGTGCGGCGTGGTGAGCATCGCGTGCGCAATCGCGAGCCGCTTCGACCTCTCGCTCGGATTCCTGCTGCTGGGCGCGGTGCTCGACGGGCTCGACGGACTGGCCGCGCGCCGCTACGGCGGTACGCGCATCGGTGTCTATGCCGACGACGTGGCCGACGGCGTCAACTACGGCATCGCGCCCGGCGTTGCGCTGGGCTACGCGCTCGGCGGAGCGCAGGGAGCGTGCGTCGGCGCGTTCTTCACCGCCTTCACGCTCTCGCGGCTCGTCTACTTCACGCTCGACAAGGACACCGGCGATCCGCGCTTCTTCCCCGGCGTGCCGAGCACGATCGGCGGCCTCGTCGCGCTCAGCTCGATCCTCGTGTTTGCCGAGCAGCCGGCGTTGATCGGGCTCGCGGTCGGTATCGCGTGCGCGCAGATGGTGTCGTTCAAGACCCACTACCGGCACGTCGGTCGCGCGCTCGCGTCGCGCGAGATGCCGCGCCGCGCCGCGGCGGTGGGCTTCGCGGTGCTCGTCGTCGGCGGGCTCGCGTTCGGCGTGCGCGGTGCTAGCGCGCTGATCCTCGCGGCGAGCCTCGTCTACGGGTTCCTGCCTAGCGTGCTCGGCTTCCGCGCCGCGCTGCGCGCGCGCAGCGAGGCGCAGCCGAACGAAGGTCGGACGCGCTAGCTCAGACGTCCAGCCGGTAGGCGTCTCCGTCGCGCACCAGCCGCCCGGCGGTCGGCCCGGCGAAGTGGGTCCCGATCACCAGCACCGGCGTATCCGCATAACGCGCCATGAACGCGCGGCGCGTGCGGTCGGCCAACGCGGGGTCGCTGTCGACGCTGGCGCCCCAGTGCGGCCGCGCGAACTGCGCCGGGTGGTGGACGAGGTCGCCGGTGATGATCGCCTGCTCGCCGCGCGAGCTGATGTGTACCGACACGTGGCCGGGAGTGTGCCCCGGCGTCGACTCGAGACGCACCGCGGTGTCGACGGCGTGGTCCACCTCCACCAGGTCGACCAGCCCCGCGTCGAAGAGCGGCCGCACCGAGTCGGCGAGGATCGTCTGGTTGCCCGGCTCGGCGTCTGCCGACCAGTGCTCCCACTCGGGTCGCGCCAGCAGATAGCGCGCGTTCCGGAACGTGGGGACCCAGCGCCCGTTGACGAGCCGCGTGTTCCAACCGACGTGGTCGACGTGGAGGTGCGTGCAGATCACGGCGTCCACCTGAGTCGGCGGAAAGCCCGCCTTCTCGAGATCTTCGAGGAACGGACCCTGCCGCAGGTTCCAGCCTGGAATCGGCCGCAGCTTGTCGTTGCCGATGCAGGTGTCGACCGCGATCCGCCGCTCGGCGACCTCGATCACGAGCGTATGCACCGACGCCAGCGCGTGTCCGTTGCGCGCGCGAAACGGCCCGAGCCAGTCGATTTGCGCGAGGTTCTCGACCGTCGCCTCGGGCACCACGAAGCGGATGTCGGGCGC
Source organism: uncultured Spirochaetales bacterium (assembly GCA_964587305.1). GTDB lineage: Bacteria > Myxococcota_A > UBA9160 > UBA9160 > SMWR01 > JAHEJV01. Next base: position 1,814 of record CAZPNB010000129.1, read on the forward strand.
TTCGACCTCCTGCACGCGGGTGATCCGGACGTCGCCGATCTGCCAGCGGAGGGGTTCTTTCATACGCGCAGCGCGCGGCGTTGCGCGAGTTTGAACGCCGCGCCGCGCGACAACCGCGCGAGCTTGAGCTCGGGCGGCTCTTTCTGTGGGTCCGACGACGGATCGATCACGACGTCCCACGCGAGCCGCGCGTCTTTCGGGTTCGCCACCGGACGACAGCGCGCGCGCGGGTTCGCCGCGCCGGCGATCGCATCGAGCGCGCGGTGCGGGGCGGCGCCGAGCCCGGCGAACCACGAGTAGGGGTCGCGCTCCTCGAGCGCGGGGCAGTCGCCGATCGAGATGCGCGCGCTGTGCGCTCCGGTGAGTTCGACCCGGAAGTCGACGTAGCTGCGTGGGAAGAAGCACGGGTGGATCTGGAAGATCTTCGCGATCGCCTCGATGCCGTCGCCTCGGATCTCCATCGGCTCGCGCAGCCTTCCGGCGGTCAGCGCGGCGATGCCGGTCCACTGCCCCTCGCCCAGCTCGCTGGCCGCGTCGTCGCCGAAGCGCTGCGCGCAGCACAACAGGAACCCGCGCGCGAGCAGGTGGCTCTGCAGCGCGACCTCCTGGTTCGCGATCACCAGCGCGCGATGCGAGAGGTCTTCGAGCTGGAAGCCGGGATCGAACGGCCCCGAGTAGTCGGCCCAGCCGCCTGGCTCGCCAGAGCGCTCCGGCACGTCGATCGCGACGTTCGCGGCCAACGAGCCGCGCACGATCTCGAGGTTCGGGTGCTGCTCGAAGGGGGTGCTCTCGCCGTCGATGAACACTGACCAGCGACAGTGCGGATGGCGGTCGGCCGGCACGCGCGGCGGCCGGTGGATCGGGCGCATCTTCATGCACGGATGGGTCGCGGCGGCCGTGGCATCGAAGGTCGGGTCTTCGATGTCGTGGCACATCTGCTTCACGCGCGCTTCGCCGTAGGGCTCGACGTCCATCAGCGCGCCGCAGTGGTCCAGCCAGAACTCGCCGTACTCGGGCCGGTCGAGCCGGAACTGGAAATCCATGAACTGATGCGGCGCGCCGATGTCGAGCTGGAGGTTCTTGAACACGGTCGAGACGTCGTTGCCCTCGAAGCCGAGCGCGCGCTGCGTGCGCTTCGAGTAGATCGGGCTCGCCGCCATCCACTCCTCGATCGAGATCTGCACCTGCGGCTCGATGCCGTGCCGGATCACCACTTTGGGCAGCCCGACGCGGTCTTGCAGGTGGCCGTGCAGCAGGTACTCACGCCCGAGGGTCGCGAGCGCCTGGCGAGAAAAGGAGGCGAGGCCGACGGAGGGGTCGAACGGGCCGGCGTAGGACGCGCGCAGTGCGGACGCGGCGGGCATCGGGGCCTCCTTCGCGGAATCGGCCGCGAGTGTAGACGGAAAAGCTCGATTCGGTCTATCGAACGCCTGCGCTCGCGTCCGCCAGCCGGCCGACGTGGCGCGCCTCGAGCACGCCGGCCGCGTGCATCCAGATGAGCGTGTCGCGCAGCGAATCCGCGATCGGGATCGGCGCGCGCGCGAGCAGCGCGCGTGCAGGCGCGTCGTCGACCGGCACGCTGCGCGTCAGCGCGAGCGCGCCCTCGCTGGTGAGCCGCACCGAGCGGCCGAGCCAGCGCTGCGCGAGATCACCGGCGCGACCGAGGCCGCGCAGCACCGCGCCCGGTACGCGCAACGCGGCGAGGTCGTCGCGGCCGGTGAGCTCGCGCAAGAGCGCGTAGTAGCGCTCGTGCGGGAGGAACTCGGCGGTAGACAAGAGGCGCGGCGGCGGATCGCCTGCGTCGAACAGCGCGGCAAACAGATCGGCGAGATCGCGCGCGTCGGTGTAGGCCAGGCCGCCGTCGGTGACGAGGATTCGCCCCGCGCGCAGTGCTTCGGCCATCACGCCGGGGCCGCTGCCGACGGTCGGATCGTGTGGCGCCTGCACCGAGGACGGGTAGACGATCACCACCGGCGCTCCACTCTGCTGGAGAGAGCGGGCGCTGCGCTCCGCGGCGGCTTTGGTGACGGCATACATCGTGCGCGGGTTCGCCACCGGGTCCGACGCGCGCTGCACCGGGCCGAACGGCGGAAAGAGCGCCAGCGCGCTGGAGACGTAGACGATGCGCGTGACACCGGAGCGCAGCGCGGCGCCCAGCACGAGCTCGGCGCCACGCACGTTCACCGACTGCAAGAGCGCCGCGTCGCCCAGCTCGTGGGAGAACAGGCCGGCGCTGTGCAGCAGCGCGCCGCAGCCGCGCACGGCTGCCTCGACCGACGCCGGGTCGGTGACGTCTCCATCGACGCCAGCGACCGCGTCGCCGCACCGGAACGGCGCCATCACGCGGCGCAGCTTCGCCGGGTCGCGGACCAGCGCGCGCACCTCGTGCCCCGCCTGGGCCAGCCGAGCGGCGGCGTGGCAGCCGATCAGTCCGGTGGCGCCGGTGACCAGGATCCTCACTCTAGAGAATCGGCCCGATGAAGTTCGCCCACAGGTCGAGCAGTGTCAGGCTCGCGATCGCGACGAAGCAGGCTTCGATCACCGTGCGCGAAAGAGTCCAGCGCGGGTCGCCGGGATCCTCGTCGAGACGGTAGACGTTGGGGAAGCTGACGACGAAGTACATCGCGTAGAAGATCGAGCCGAAGCGCAGCATCGCGGGCACGTCGACGTACCAGACGTTCGCCGCCGCGTCTTCGGTGATGTAGAGCCAGGTCTCCGCCCACGCGAAGAAGAGGGCAGTCGCGGCGACGATCGCGACCCAGCCCGCGCGCCGCGCGCTCGGGCCCCAGGCGAGCGTCTGCTGCCGCACGCGCCGCATGCACACGACCGCGCCGGTGTGGTAGACGATGAAGAACGCGACCGAGTTGAGGTACATGCCGACCGGCACCTTCTTCCACTCGGCGGCGGCGGTGGCCTCGTCGGGCCCGACCAGCGCGGAGTCGAAGTACGCGCGCACCTCGGGAAAGCGGTAGCGCAGCCCGAGCAGCTCGAAGAAGTACTCGCTGTGGTAGTAGGTGGCGAAGAAGACCCACACCGCCATGTAGAGATTCAGCTTGAACCAGTAGCTCTGTGCCCACGGCACCCCGCTGTCGCGGCGCAGCCAGGCCGGCAACAGCACGCAGTAGGGCAGCCACATCGCGGCGTTCTGCGCGACGTGCCAGAACGTGCCCGCGTCGAGCCAACCCATCTGCTGGATCACCGCGTTGTAGATCACGAAGACGGGGATGAACACGAGGAAGAGCTTCTCGGCCCATGCCTTGTCGGGATTGGCCGAGAGCCACGCGGACCCGCTTCGCGACAACCGCGCAGTCCTCAGTCTTCTTCGATCGTGATCACGCGGTTCGGGCAGTAGCGCGCGGCGGCCTCCGCCTTTCCGCGCAGATCTTCGGGCGGCCGCTCCAGGATCACCTCCACCCTCGCGTAGTCTCCCGGGCGGTCCACCACGCGGAAGATCTCGGGCGCCTCGAGCTGGCAGATCGCGTGCCCCTGACACAGCTCGAGGTCGACCCTCACCCGCACGTTCACGCGCTCCGCTGGCGCCGCCGGTAGCGCAGCCGGCACGGCTCGCTCGGGCGCAGGATCAGCGACGGCATCACATCGCGGTAGGTCTCGGGCGGGTCGACCGGCTCGAACTCGTAGCGCGCGAGCAGCGCGCAGAAGATCGACTGCACCTGGAGCAGCGCGAAGGCGTTGCCGACGCACTTGCGGCGGCCGCCGCCGAACGGAATCGAGGCGAAGACGTTCTCCGGCGCGGGGCGGTTCGGGTCGAAGCGCTCGGGATCCGGGAACACCTCGGGCACGCGGTGCGACACGTAGGGCGAGATCGCGAGCGTGACGCCGGGCGAAAAGACGTTCCCCTTGTACTCGAAGTCGCGCAGCACCGTCCGCATCAGCGTCACCAACGGCGGGTGCAGACGCAGCACCTCGCCGATGAAGCGGTCAAGCGCCGGCAGCTCGCGCAGGCCGGCGAACGAGAGGTCGCCGCCCGGGCGATAGACCGCGTCGATCTCGCGCGCGATCGCCGGCGCGTGCTGCGGGTGGCGCGCCAGCTCGACGGCCGTCCAGCTCGCGGTGTTCGAGCTGGTGTGGAAGCCCGCGAACATGATCCACACCACCATCCCGGGGATCAGCTCATCGGCGAGCGCTGAGCCATCGAGGTAGCGCGCCTCCATGAACACCGAGAGCATGTCGGGGTGGTCGCCGCCCTCGCGGCGCCGCGCGCGGACGGTCTCCATAAACAGATCCTGCAGGCGCGCGCGCGCGCGATCGCGCTTCTCGAACACCTCGTCCTGCGAGTGCGCGTCCACCACCGCCTGCGGCGAGATCGCCTGCTCCAGGTCGTGGAATAGCGCGCCGAACTCCTCGGTCAGCTTCGCGCGAAACTCCGACCCCATCAGGCAGTGGGTCGAGGTGCGCAGCACGAGCTCCTTGAACTCGTCGTAGAAGTCCTTCTCGCCCTCGTCGCCCCAGCTCGCGATCCAGTCCTCGACCTCCTGCGCGATCACGCGCGCATAGCTCTTCATCTTGTCGGGGCGCAGCGCGTTGGTGAGGAACTTCACCTGCTGGCGCTCGATCGCGAGCGGCGCACCATACTGGATGCCCTCGCCGAACACCGGGACCATGTATTTGTAGGGCTCGGCGGCGGAGAGCTGGTCGTCGGGCGCGCGGAACACCGCTTCGTGCGCGTCGGGTCCGACCATCAGGATGTTGCGCAACCCGCCGAGGTCGAACTCGGCCAGCTCGCCGCATTCCTGCCACGCGCGCAGCATGAACAGCGCCGGGTTGGCCATGAACTCGGCGGTGTGGCCGTGGCCGGGTACGCTGCCGCTGACCACGATCGGCCGGGGAGCTCGCCCGGGAGCGGGAGTCTGCGGGGGCACGGCGCCATCCCTCCGATCGTCTGATAGACAAAAGCGATCGTTAATGTATACGATCGCCGCCCGTCC
>CAZPNB010000130.1:0-5442 GCA_964587305.1 uncultured Spirochaetales bacterium
GTGCGCAGCTTCGCGGACGCGAAGAAGGCCGACGCGGCCGCCTTCCGCCGCTTCTTCGCCGCAATGCTCGATGCCGGCATCTACCTCGCGCCGTCGCCGTTCGAGGCGGGCTTCGTCTCGCTGGCGCACCGCCCGGCCGACATTGCGGCCACGCTGGCCGCCGCGCGCGCGGCGCTGCTAGAGGTGGCTGCGGCGCGTTGAGCGCCGGGAGGGCCTTGGCTAGCATGCGCCGCGTTCCGCCCGACCCCGACCCGACCGATCCCGACGACCTCCCGCCCCGCCAGCGATACGCGGGGCGGCAAGCCCTTGCCTACCAAGGGGCGTTCGAGGCCGTCGCGTCGATCATGGTCGGTGGTGGGCTGGGCTATTTCGCAGACACACACTTCGATTCCTCTCCCTTCCTGCTGCTGGTGGGGTTCGCCTTCGGCTTCGGCGCGTTCTTCGTGCGCTTGTTGCGGTTGAAACGGGCGATGGAGTCGAGCGAAGAATCGTCGGACTGACAGGATGACCCTCGACCCCATCGAGCGCACGAGCCTCGCGCTTTCCGCTGGCGCGATCGTTGCCGCCTCCGCGCTGCTGACGCCGCTCTTTGCGGTGAGCCTCGCCGCGGGAGCTCTGCTGGCAACGGTCAATTTCCACGCGCTGCGAGCGTCGGCGGTCGCGGCGTTTCTGGGAGAGCTCGAGAGCCGGATGCTGTGGAACGCGCTCTTTGCGATCCGGTTCACGTTCCTGGCGGCCGGGCTCGGGATCGCAACACATGCCGGAGTCGATCCCACCGGGCTGGTGGTCGGTCTATCGCTGGTCGTGCCGGCCGCCTTCATCGAGGCCTGGCGAACGCGTCCCGCCGTCGACCCGACCGCTCCCGGCCTGGATCCGAGCGACGATGCCTGGGACCGGTGGAATCCCTGGCTCGCCCGTGAAGCGGAGACCGGAGAGGAAGACGAGTGACGATCTACCACTTCCTCGAGGACTCTCTCGGCGTCCCGTGGGTGCTCCAGGCGTCGATGCTCGCCTGCGGGATCCTGCTCGCGGCCGGCTTCGCGATTCGACGCACGCTCGCGGCGGCTGGCGGCGGCGTGCTTCCCGACGAGGGTCTGAGCGTCCGCAACGTCTTCGAAGTCATCATCGAAGGGCTCACGAAGCTCGCAAACGACACGATGGGGGAGGAGTGGCGCCGCTACTTCCCGGTCGTAGGCACGATCTTCTTCTTCATCTTGATCGCGAACCTGATGAACCTGGTTCCCGGCGTGGGCGGCCCCACCAGTGACATCAACACCACGGCCGCGTGGGCTCTGATCTCGTTCGGCGTCTACAACTACGTGGGAATCCGCACGCACGGATTCTGGTACATCAACCAGTTCCTCGGGCCGAGCTTCTTCACTGTCACGATCGGCGGCCGGCATATTCATGTGCGCGCGCTCTTCTGGTTCTTCGGGCCACTCGAGTTCGTTCTGCACCTCGCGCGGATCCTCACGCTGTCGGTTCGTCTGCTCGCGAACATGTTCGCGGACCACATGGTCGTGACGATCTTCATCGGGCTCGTCCCCGTGATCGTGCCGGCGATCTTCATGGGCCTCGGTTTGATGGTCGCCGTGCTACAGGCCTTCGTCTTCACACTCCTCTCGATGATCTACATCGGGCAGGCCCTCGCGGATCCGCACTGACCTGCGCGTTCCGCAATCCAGAAACCCGAATCCATCAACAGAAAGGGAATTCGCATGAAGAAGCTCGCGAAGATGCTCGCATGGAGTCTCGTCTTCACACTCGCGCCGATCGCCGCACTCGCCGCCGATGAGGCGGCTGGATCCGGCGCCTGGGGCTACGCGCTGGGCGCTGGGCTCGCGGTCGGTCTCGCCGGGCTCGGTTGCGGGATCGGCCAGGGCCTCACGGCCGGAAACAACATGGCCGGGATCGCCCGCAACCCCGGGGCAGCCGGCAGCATGTTCGTCAACTACATCCTCGGCCTCGCGCTGATCGAATCGATCGCGATCTACGGATTGGTGATCGGCCTCCAGCTCGTGGGACGCATCCCCGTCGCCGGTTGAAATGAACGCCGGGCGGGAGCCAGCCGCGGGTCTCACCCCGTTTGAATTCCCGCGGCATACCATTGCCCTCGCCCGGCGTCCGAGAACCCGCCGACCCCCGGTCCCGTTAGAGGGGTGCTGGCGGGCGTGCCCGAAGGCACGGGTTTCGGGGGAGCAAGCGCCGTGCCACGCTCGGGTGGCGCCGTGCCGACCGCGCGGTGTCAATGATTCCGGGGTGTTACATGTGCCGCGCTGGGAAGTTCGGCCGCTCGCGTGAACGGTGGGCCACGCGGTGGCGGTGAACGGCGGTCGACTGATCGCGCTCGAGGGGCTCGACGGCTGCGGAAAGAGCACGCAGGCGGCACGGATCGCCGACGCGCTGCGGCACGCGGGCCGCGACGTGGTGGAGACGCGCGAGCCCACCGGCGGGACGATCGGGCAGCGGATTCGCGCGATGGCACGCTCGGGCGAGCGCGTCTCGGCCGCCGACGAGCTGTGCTGGTTCACCGACGACCGGCGCGAGCACGTCGCGAGCGTGATCGAGCCGGCGCTCGCCGCCGGCCGCTGGGTGCTGACCGATCGCTACTACCTCTCGACCGTCGCCTATCAGGGCGCGCGCGAGCTCGACTGGCACGAGATCCTCGCGCGCAGCGAGGCCGAGTTCCCGGTCCCCGACGCGGCCCTGCTGTTCGTGTTGCCCGCCGCCGAGGGGCTCACTCGCGCGCGCGCCCGCGGCGGCCCAGCCGAGCCGATCTTCGAGCGCGCCGACTATCTCGAGCGCGTCGCAGCGATCTTCGCCGCGCTCGAGCTCCCCTACCTTGCGCGCGTGGACGCGTCGGGGAGCGAGGCGTCCGTCACCGAGCGCGCGCTGTTTGCGCTGCGCGCGCGGATCGAGAACACGTAGGAGGAACACGATGGCCGCCGCCGCCGACCGCGCGCTCGACCCCGAGCGCCTGAAGGAGTTCTCGAAACAGGTCTTCGGCGCGCTCTCGGGCGCGATGACCTCGGCGATGATCTGCCTCGGCGATCGCCTCGGCCTGTACCGCTCGCTGGCGAACGACGGCCCCGCCACCAGCGTGGAGCTCGCGCGGCGCACCGGGCTCGCCGAGCGCTGGCTGCGCGAGTGGCTGCACCAGCAGGGCGCGGCGGGCGTGCTCGAGCACCGCGGCGACGAGCGCTTCGCGCTGACGCCCGAGGGCCGCGCGGTGCTCGCCGACGAGAGCCACCCGGCGTTCGGCTGCGGGATGTTCTCGTCGCTGCCCGACACGATTGCACTCGTCGACCGGATGCCCGAGGCGTTCCACAGCGGTGTCGGGCTCGACTACGACGCGCTCGGGCCGGGCGGCGCGGCGGGCGTCGAGCGCGGCTTCGCGCCGTGGTATCGGGCACTGCTGGTTCCGATGGCGCTGCCGCGGATCGCCGGTGTGGTGCCCGCGCTGACGCGCGGCGCGCGGGTCGCGGACGTCGGCTGCGGCGCCGGCATCGCACTGCTCGAGATGGCGAAGGCGTTTCCCGCGTCGCGCTTCCACGGCTACGAGATCTCGCAGCACGCGCTCGCGCGTGCCGAGGCGAACCGGAGCGCCGCCAGCGCCGGCAACGCGATCTTCCATGACGCGCGCCGCGACCCGCTGCCCGGGGACGCGAGCTTCGACTTCATCACCACCTTCGACTGCCTGCACGACATGACCGACCCGGCGCGCGCAATCGACGCAATTCGCGCCGCGATTCGTGCCGACGGCGTCTGGCTGATCGCCGACATCAAGGCGAAGGACGGCTACGAGGCCAACGTCGAGAAGAACCCGATGGCCGCGCTGATGTACGGCACCTCGGTGCTCACCTGCCTGTCGTCGGCGCTGTCCGAGCCGGGCGGCCTCGGCCTCGGCACACTCGGGCTGCACGAGGACTTGCTGCGCCAGATGGTTGCGGAGGCCGGGTTCACCCGCTTCGAACCGCTCGACCTCGGGCACCCGGTCAACGCGTTCTACGTGGTGCGGCCGTGAGCGAACAGTAGCGGCGCGATCGCCCGGCCGGTGTGGCTCGCCGGGTGGCGCGCGACCCGCTCGGGCGTGCCCTCCACGACGATCTCGCCGCCGCCGGCGCCGGCTTCGGGGCCCAGGTCGATCACGTGGTCGGCGGTCTTGATCACGTCGGGGTGGTGCTCGATCACCAGCACGGTGTTGCCGAGCTCCACCAGCTGGCGCAGTACGTCGAGCAGGCGCTCCACGTCTGCGATGTGCAGGCCGGTGGTCGGCTCGTCGAGCAGATAGAGCGTGCGCCCGGTGGCGCGCCGCGCGAGCTCGCGGGCGAGCTTGATCCGCTGCGCTTCGCCGCCCGAGAGCGTCGTGGCGGGCTGGCCGAGGCGGAGATAATCGAGGCCGACATCGTGCAGTGTCTGCAGAGGCCGCCGCACCGCGCCCACGTTCTCGAACAAGACGAGCGCCTCCTCGACGGAGAGCGAGAGCACCTCGGCGATCGAGCGGGCCTTGTAGCGGATCTCGAGCGTCTCGCGGTTGTAGCGCCGCCCGCCGCACACCTCGCAGGTGACGTACAGGTCGGGCAGGAAGTGCATCTCGATCCGCAGCGTGCCGTCGCCTTGACACGCCTCGCAGCGGCCGCCCTTCACGTTGAACGAGAAGCGCCCGGGCCCGTACCCGCGCACGCGCGCGTCGGGCACCTGACTGAACAGCTGGCGGATCCCGTCGAACGCGCCGGTATAGGTGGCGGCGTTGCTGCGCGGCGTGCGTCCGATCGGCGCCTGGTCGACGTCGACGACCTTGTCGATGTGCTCGAGGCCGGCGAGCCGATCGAACGCGCCCGTCGTCGTCGTCGCGCCGTGCAGCCGCGCGGCGAGCGCGCGGTGCAGCGTGTCGTTCACGAGCGTCGACTTGCCAGAGCCCGACACCCCCGTCACGACGGTGAACAGGCCGAGCGGAACGCGCAGCGTCACGTCCTTCAGGTTGTGCTCGCGGCAGCCCGACAGCACGAGCCAGCGCTCGCCCGGCGGGCGCCGCCGCGCCGGCACTGGCACCCGGCGTCGCCCGGCGAGATAGGCGCCGGTCAGCGAGTCCGGGTTCGCCGCGACCTCGGCCGGCGTTCCGTGCGCGACGACGCGCCCCCCGTGCGCGCCGGCGCCCGGCCCCATGTCGATCACGTGATCGGCGCGCCGGATCGTGTCGAGATCGTGTTCGACCACGACGACGGTGTTGCCCTGGTCGCGCAGGCGTTCGAGGCTCGCGAGCAGGCGCTCCTGGTCGCGCGGATGGAGGCCGATCGACGGCTCGTCGAGGATGTAGAGCACGCCCATCAGGCTGGAGCCCACCTGCGTCGCGAGCCGGATCCGCTGACCCTCGCCGCCCGACAGGGTCGAGCTGCCGCGCTCGAGCGTCAGGTAATCGAGACCCACCTCGGCCAGGAATGC
>CAZPNB010000131.1:0-4062 GCA_964587305.1 uncultured Spirochaetales bacterium
CGGCGAGACGGGCGAGCGCCGCACCGGCGTCGCGTCCGATGCGATCGACATGGGCGAGACGAGAGCGCAGCGCGAGCAGCGACTCGTGCTCGCCGGGAGTGAGCTTCGCCTCGTCGATCTCCTGGACCTGGAAGACCAGGAAGTCGCGGCGTTGCTCGCGGTCGCGCGTCGCGGCGCGCAGCCTTGCCTGCTCGGCAGCGATCTCGCGCAGTCCCGCCACCAGCAGGGCGACGCGTTCCCGCGCCGGCTCGAGCCCGGCCCAGCGATCGAGCAGCTCCGCGTGGCGGTCGGTGCGCAAGAGCGACTGCGAGTCGTGCTGGCTGGAAATCTCGATGCGCCCGGTGAACAGCTCTGCCAGCGTCGCGATCGGGGTGAGCTGGCCGCCCACCCACGCGCGGCTGCGGCCGCCCGAAGCGATCGCACGGCGGACGATCAGCTCGTGTGCGTCGCCTTCCAGGCCGCGCTCTGCGAGCTCGCGCTCCAGGTCGGGCAACGTGTCGGTGCGAAACACCGCCTCGACGATCGCCTGCTCGGCACCCTCGCGCACCGAGCGCGCGGTCGCGCGGCCACCCGCGAGCAGCGACAGCGCGCCGAGCACGATCGACTTGCCGGCCCCGGTCTCCCCGGTCAGCACGTTGAGGCCTGGCGCAAACTCGAGCGTGGCCGATTCGACGATCGCCAGCTCCTCGATGTGCAGCGTCTCGATCAACGCTCGCCCCAGCGCAGCTTCTCGCGCATCACCGCGAAGGGGCTGCGATTCGGCGACACGAGCAGGCGCGCCGGGTGTGCGGAGCGCGCCACCGCCACGCGATCGCCCTGCTCGAGCCGTACGCCCACCTGCCCGTCCACCGTGAGGTGGACGTCGCCGCCTCGCGTGTCGAGCACCAGGATCTCGATGCGATAGTGGTCGGGCAGCACCAGCGGTCGCTGCGTCAGCGTGTGCGGACAGATCGGAGTGAGCACGATCGACTCGCCTTCCGGCAGCAGGATTGGCCCACCCGCCGACAGCGAGTACGCGGAGGACCCGGTGGGCGTCGCAACGATCAGCCCGTCGGAGTGGTAGGTGGTGACGAATGCGCCGTCGGCGCGCGTCTCGAGGTCGATCATGCGCGAGAGCGCGCTCTTGCCGATCACGGCGTCGTTGAGCGCGAGGCAGCGCTCGACGATGCGTCCGCCCCGGCCCACCTCGACGTCGAGCCGCATCCGCAGCGCGACGACGAGGCGCCCGGCGAACGCCTGCTCGAGCGCGTCGAGGAGCTCGTCCCCCGAAGTCTCGGCCAGGAACCCGAGCGTGCCCAGATTCACGCCGAGCAACGGCACGGCGCCATCGCCCACTGCCCGCGCGGCGGCCAGCAACGTGCCGTCGCCGCCGAGCACGACCAGCAGATCGACGCGACCCGCGAGATCCTCGAGCGCGACACCGGGTCGACCCAGCCAGCGCGCGGCCTCGCGGTCGAGCAGCACGTCGACACCGCGTTTGCGCAGCCACTCGTCCAGCTCGGCGACGCGTTCGGCCACCTGCGGCTGATCGCGCTTGACGCAGATACCGACGGACGAGAACTGCACGTCGGGAAGCATCACACGTTGCTAGGCTCTGCGCATGCCCCCCGACGAGTCGCTCGATCTGTTCCCGGGCGATCGCGGCGCGCCGGGCTCGGCAGTGGGGCCGCACGCGGCCCCACTGGCCGAGCGCATGCGCCCGCGACACCTCGACGACGTCGTGGGGCAGCAGAAGCTACTCGCGCGCGGGGCCGGGCTGCGAGCGCTGGTCGATGCGGGGCGGCTGCCCTCGCTGATCCTGTGGGGCCCGCCCGGCTGCGGGAAGACCACGCTGGCGCGTCTGCTCGCCGAGGCGGTAGGTGCGCAGTTCGCGCCGCTCTCCGCGGTGATGGCGGGCGTGAAGGAGATCCGCGCGGTGGTCGATCACGCGGCCCGTCAGCGCGAGGCGACGGTCTTGTTCCTCGATGAGATCCACCGCCTGAACCGCGCGCAACAGGACACCCTGCTACCTCACGTCGAGCGCGGCGCCGTCACGCTGGTGGGCGCGACGACCGAGAACCCCTCCTTCGAGGTGATCGCACCGCTCTTGTCCCGGTGCCGGGTGTTCGTGCTGGAGCGCCTCGACAGCGATGCGCTGGCCGCGCTGGTCCGGCGCGCGGCCGACGACTCCGAGCGCGGACTGGGAGGCCGGGTCGCGCTCAGCGAGGAGGTGATTGCAGCGATCGCACACGCGGCCGACGGGGATGGGCGACGCGCGCTGGGAATCCTCGAGACCGCGGCGGCGATCGCACCGAGCCGTGCGCCCGATCCAGCGGCCGTGACGCTGGACACCATCCGCGAAGCCGTCGGCCGGCGCACGCTGCTCCACGACCGCGACCGCGAGGAGCACTACAACCTGGCGTCCGCGTTCATCAAGAGTCTGCGCGCGAGCGATCCCGACGCAGCGCTCTACTACGCGGCGCGGCTGTTGGCCGCCGGGGACGACCTGCTCTTCCTCGCACGCCGGCTGGTGATCTTCGCGTCCGAGGACGTCGGCAATGCGGACCCAGCGGCGCTGGGTGTCGCGACGGCGGCGTATCTGGCTTGCGAGCGCATCGGTCTGCCCGAAGGGCGGATCCCGCTCGCGCAGGCGATCACCTACGTCGCCTGCGCGCCGAAGAGCAACGCCTCGTACGTGGGCCTCGGCCGCGCGCTGGAGGCCGCGCTGCGCCACGGCTCGCAGCCCGTACCGCTACATCTGCGCAACGCGCCGACCCGCCTGATGCAGGAGCTGGGCTACGGCCGCGACTACGCGTATCCCCACGACGCCCCCGAACACTTCGTGGCGCGAAACAATCTGCCCGAAGCGTTGGGGAAGCCCGTCTTCTACCAGCCGATCCAGTCAGGGGCGGAAGGCGCGATCGCCGGGCGTCTCGCCGCGTGGCGCAAACGGCGCGATGAGGGCCCCCCGGACTAGGGGAGGCTAGGGTGCTATGGGTTAGGGGAAGAACCCCCGGATCGCGCGAATGCGAACCCCCGACGGCTATGCAATGATTCCGCGCGTTCCAACCCTAGTGAGGCATTTCATGGCGCGTTTCGTACTGATCAGTTGTCTCGTTCTGACTCTGTTCGCCTGCGCGAGCACTCCGGAGCCGCAGGAGCCCCCGCGGCCGACCCCGCCCGTCGCCGAGCCGGCGCCGCCGCCGCCGGAGCCGGTCTACCAGCCGCCGCCGATCCGCGAGCTGCCCAAGACCGCCAGCTCGCTGCCCGCGCTGGGTCTCTCCGGGCTGGCCGCCCTGGCGGGCGCAGGTGCGCTTCGCTGGGTGCGGATCCGGATCCGATAGGGCCGGGCCGACCCGCTCGAGCGGGTCGCCTCTCCCCCCGATCTCGGAGCCGACATGGTCGATTCCCAGACTTCCGTCTCGCAGCGCGCTGGGCGTTCACGCCGCAGCGCGCTGCGCACCGCGCTGCGCGTTGGGGAGTACAGCCTCGCGCTGGCGGGTGGCGTCTGTCTGATCGCCTATGCCGGCGCCTGCGCCCGGGCCTCGTACACCCAGCACCGCGAGAGCGCAGTCTTCGACGAAGCGCTCCGGGCTCGCAAGCAGCAGCGCGTGCAACGGCTGCACGAGGAATCGCCGAACCCGCGCGAATGGTCGGCGGTCCGCGTGGCCAAGTATCAGGCGAGTCTCGAGGCGCCCGTGCAAGCGCTCGGGCGTCTCGAGATTCCCGACGCCCGCCTGTCGGTGATGGTGCTCGAAGGCACCGCCGAGACCACCCTCGACCGCGCCGTAGGGCACATCGAGGGCACCGCCCGACCCGGTGAGCCCGGAAATCTGGGGATCGCCGGGCACCGCGATGGCTACTTCCGCGGCCTCCGACACCTCGAGACGGGAGACACCGTCTCGCTGACCACCCTGGACGGGATCGCGCGTTATGAGGTCGAGCGGATCTCGGTGGTGAGCCCGGGGCGCGTCGACGTCCTCGGATCGACCGCGGAGCCCTCGCTCACGCTCGTCACCTGCTACCCCTTCTATCACGTGGGGGACGCGCCGTGGCGCTATGTCGTGCACGCGCGCCAGGTCG
>CAZPNB010000132.1:0-7299 GCA_964587305.1 uncultured Spirochaetales bacterium
CTGGGGACTGCGCGGGGTTTGGCGGCTGGCGTTTCCGCTCGCCTTTCTGCTCTTCATGGTGCCGCTCCCCGAAGTCTGGGTGAGCCCGATCATCGTCGGCCTGCAGACGCTGGCCAGCGCCGCGGCCGTCGACGCGTTGCACGCGCTCGGGGTAGGGGTGCTGCGCGACGGGAACGTGATGCGCCTTCCGAGCGGCGATGCGCTGTTCGTCGCCGAGGCGTGCAGCGGCATCACGTCGCTCTTGAGCTTGATTCCGATCGGCGTGCTGCTCGCCCGCTTCACCCAGGTGGATGCGTGGCGGCGCGTGCTGCTCGTCGCGTCGGTCGTCCCGGCCGCTCTGCTCGGCAACGCGATCCGGGTCGTCGCGACGGTGCTCGCCGCGGGCGCCTGGGGCGCGCAGCGCGCGACGTCGGGTGCGCTCCACGAATCGGCGGGCCTGCTGACGTCGGCGTTCGCGGTGCTGCTCGTGGTGGGATTTGGCGCGCTGCTCGCGCGCGTTTCGCCGCCCGCGCTCGTGCAGTTCGAGCCCGACCCGGGCGCGTGAGCCCGTGTCCGACTTGGATCAACTCCCGCTCGCCGCGCGCGTCGAGGCGCTGGCGCGCGCGCTCGGCTTCGATCTGGTCGGCGTCGCGCCTGCCGAGCCTGCGGGACACGCGCGCTTCCTGCGCGAGTGGCTGGCGCGTGGCTACGGCGGCGAGATGGCCTACCTCGCGCGCGGCGTCGAGCAGCGCGAGGACCCGCGCCGCGTTCTCGCCGGCGCGCGCAGCGTGATCGCGGTGGGGCTGGTCTACGACCCAGGTGCGCGGCCCGAGCCCTCCGGTGCGGCGTTCCGCGTCGCGCGCTACGCCGGCGGAGACGACTACCACGACGTGCTGATCGATCGCCTGCGCGCGCTCGAGGCCGGCCTGTCGCCGCTGGCCGATCGCCCGGTGCGCACGCGCGGTTACGTCGACACGGGCCCGGTGTTGGAGCGCGCGTTCGCCGCGCAGGCGGGCCTCGGCTGGATCGGGAAGAACACGCTGCTGATCCACCCGGAGCTCGGCTCCTATCTCTTTCTCGGCGTCGTGCTGACCGATCTCGAGCTCGCCCCGGGTGTCCCCGAGCCCGACCACTGCGGAAGCTGCCGCGCGTGCCTGGACGCGTGTCCGACCGGTGCGTTCCCCGAGCCCTACGTGCTCGATGCGACGCGTTGCCTCTCCTATACGACGATCGAGCTGCGCGGCGAGATTCCCGAGCCGCTGCGCGCCGGCCACGGTGACTGGGGATTCGGCTGCGACGTGTGCCAGGAGGTGTGCCCGTGGAATCAGCGCAGCCGCCGCGCGGTCCCCGCAGATCCGCAGAGGCTCCGCGCACGCCTCGCGCCGCGCGAGGCCTGGGCGGCGCCGACGCTGGCTTGGGTGCTCGACCTGGACGAGGCGCGCTGGCGCCATGCGACCCGCGGCACCGCGCTGCGCCGCACCGGCTACCGCGGGCTCTTGCGCAACGCGCTGGTGGCGGCGGGCAACTCCGGCGACGCGTCGCTTGCGCCGTCGGTGCGGCGTCATCTGGAGGGTGGCGATCCGTTGCTGGCAGAGCACGCGCGCTGGGCGCTGGATCGCCTGTCCGGGTGATAGGGTGAGACGTCTTTTCGTTTGCCCACGCGGGCGACCCCGCCGCCCCTACGGCCGTGGCACTCTTGCGCAGAGGATCCGTACTTTCCTTATGCTGACTTCGCGGCTGAGAGGGAGAAGAGCCATGACGGTGAGCTACCGCGTCGAGATCGAGCAGGAGGAAGACGGCCGCTTCCTGGCCGAAGTCGTCGATCTGCCCGGGGTGCTGGCTTACGGCGAGACGGCCGAGGTCGCCCTGGCCCACGCGCAGGCCCTGGCGCTGCGCGTCCTGGCTGACCGGCTCGAGCACGACGAGGGGCCGCGCGGCCCCATGAGTGTTCGCTTCGAGACCTCCGCCGCCGCGTGAGCCGTTGGCGGGCCACCAAGGCAGGCCGCGTCTTCGCGGCGCTCGAACGCATCGGCTGGCGCGTCAAGCGCGAGGCCAAGGGCTCCCACAAGGTCCTCGAGCGCGAGGGCTCCCCCCGTTTCGTCTGGGCCTTCCACGACCGCGACGAGATCGGGCCCCGCATGCTCGCCCGCATCGCCAAGAAGACCGGCCTCACCCCCGACGATCTGTAGGTGCTGAGTGAGACCCTCGACGCATAACGCATAACGCTCGGTTGCCTTGTTTAGTCTCCTTTCCCTTCCTACCTTTCGGGAATCGTCTCAGAGCCCTTCTGGCCGAATCGCCGTCAATGTGTGATCCCTTCTTCATTCTTTCAACTTCTCGCAGTTCAACGGTTCCAAATACTGATCGCTCATTGCGCCAGAGATGTCGCGCCCTCGGTCAGCGTGACTCCGTTGCAGTTTCCGAAGCGGTCGCAGCTAAGGAACCAGCAGCGAGCGCTGCGGGCGACGCGCGGCCAGGCACGCGACTGCGGCAGGGCGGGGCTCGTCGGTCGTGCCTTCCCAGCTCATCGCGATCTCGAGCCCGGGGAAGAGCGAGGGCAGCTCGCCGGGCTGCAAGAGAAACGAAGGATTCTCGGGTCCGTAGCCGAGATCTCTCTGGTAGATAGTGAAGGTCTCATAGAGCAGCCAGCCGCCCGGGTGCAGCAGCTTCTCGAGGATCGGCGCCAGCGGCCGGTGGAGGTACCGGCAGACCACCAGTGCGCCGCAGCGGCTCTCTGCGAGCGGGGGCATCGGGGCCGATTCGAGATCGGCGCGCACCGCGGCGACCGGCAGGCCGCGCGCACTGGCTGCGCCGCGCAACTCGGCGAGGAAGCTGGCGCTGCGATCGACGCCGCACACCGGAATGCCGTGCTCCGCGATCGCAAGCGCGTTGCGCCCGCGCCCACACGCGAGATCCACCACCGGTCCCAGGCGGGCGGCTTCGCGCAGCACCGCGAGATGCGCGAGCACGTGGCGCGACGCGTCGCTCACGCGCGGGCGCGTTCGGCCGCTGCGCGGACCACGCGCGCCGGGAAGTCCGAGACGATGCCGTCGACGCCCTGGTCAATCAGCGCGGCGATCTCCTCGGGCTCGTTGATCGTCCACACGTGCACGTGAACGCCATGCGCGTGGGCGGCCGCGAGCAGCGCCGGAGTCACGAGCGGCTGGCCTGCGAAATGGCTGGGGATCTGTAGCGCCATCGGCTCGCGCGGGGGTTCCTGCCCGTCGCGCGCGGCCAGCGCGAAGCGCGCGACTTCGCCGGCGCTGGCGCCGAGCGCCACGCGCGACCCGGAGCGCCGCACCTCGGCGCGGATCTTCTGCATCAGCGGATCGCCGCCCGACGTGACCAGCGTGAGCTCTTCGCGGCCGGCGTCGCGGATCACGCCGAGCACGCGCGCCACCAGGTCCGGCCGATCTTCCTTGAGCTCGAGGTTGAAACGGGTGCCGGGCAGCGCGTCGAGCGCTTCGGCGAGGCTCGGGATGCGCAGCCCGGCGCCGCGATACGGCGTCGAGCCATCGGGCGCCGCGAAGCGGAAGCCCGCGTCGAGCCGGCGCAGTGTCGCCGAATCGAGGTCGCGCACCGCGCCGTTGCCGTCAGTCACCCGCGCGACGTCGTCATCATGGAGGAGAACGGGCACCCGGTCGCGCGTCAGGTGCACATCGGTCTCGATCACGACCGCACCGCGCTCGAGCCCGCGCGCGAACGATGCGAGCGTATTCTCGGGCACCTCGCCCGCACACCCACGGTGCCCGATCGCGAGCGGACGCGCCGGAGCGAAGAACGGGTGCTCCATCGGCATACGGTACCATGCGCCGCCCGATGACCCGCCCGAGCCGACGATGGCCGTTCTGACGCGCGACGCGATCCGTGCCGAGCTCGCTGCGGGTCGGCTGGTGATCACGCCGTTCGACGAGGATCAGCTCGGCGCGGCGTCGATCGATCTGACGCTCGGCGACGAGATCCGCGTGATCGAGCACCCCGAGCAGCCGATCGATCTGGTCGCTGACTCCGACTACCGCGACCACACGCGCGTCGCGACGCTCGCAGAGCCCTACGTGCTCGCGCCCGGCAGCACGATCCACGGCATCACCCGGGAGCGGATCCGGCTGCCGGTGACCGTGTGCGGCTTCCTCGAGGGGCGCAGCCGCTTCGCGCGGCTCGGTCTGATGATCCACGTCACGTCGGCGTTCGTGCAGCCCGGCGTCGACAACCGGCAGGTGCTCGAGATGAGCAACGTCTCGGGCCATCCGCTGCGCATCCACGCCGGCGTGCGGCTGTGTCAGATCGTGTTGATGCGCACCGAGGGCGAGGCGCGCTACGAGGGGCGTTTCGCGCGACAGGATCGAATCTAGCGATGCGCGCGGTAGCCCAGCGCGTGCGCGAGGCCGCGGTGCACGTCGGCGGCGAAGAGGTGGCCCGCATGCGCGAGGGATTGCTCGCGCTGGTGGGCGTCGCGGTCGACGACACGCCCGCGGACGCCGCGGAGCTGGCGCGCAAGCTGATCGGGCTGCGCGTATTCCCCGACGCCGACGGGCGGATGAATCGCTCGCTGCTCGACACCGGCGGCACGCTCGGCGTCGTCTCCCAGTTCACGTTGCTAGGCGATGCGCGGCAGGGCCGGCGTCCGTCCTACGTCCGGGCCGCGCCGGCCGAGCGCGCGGCGCCGCTGCTCGAGGCGGTGCTCGAAGCGGCGCGCGCCGCGGGCGTTCCGGTCGTGGCCGGCCGTTTCCAGGCCGCGATGGACGTGTCGCTCGTGAACACCGGACCGGTCACGATCCTGCTCGACACGCGCCGCGAGCTCTGAGCTCAGCGGAGGGGTTGACGTACCCCTTGGGGGCGTCATTCTCCCGCCGGGGGGATACGGCGTTTGATCGCATCCGTGGAGGGATGCGCGGACGCTGTACGAGGTCAGCAGCCCGTGAGATGCGTCACCGACTGAATCCCTGCTGGGGGGCAGGCTCGGTCGTGGGGGCATCCCCACTGGAACCCAAGCGGGAGCCAGCGGGATCGGGGTCACTTGGGGTCGGCGTGGAGCCGGCCCCCATCGACGATCGATGCGCAAGGGAGCAGCGATCGGGGAGGTTGGACGAATGAACGCAGTGCGACGCAGCGCGCTTTTCGCCGCGCTGATCCTGGCGGTGGCGACAGCGCCGATCGCCGTGTGGGCCGAGCAGGACACCGGTCTCAGCAGCGAGGCCGGCATCGGGGCGCTGTCCGCCCTGAGCACCCTCGTCTACGGACCGGTGAAGCTCGCGTACGCCACGCTCGGATTGCTGATCGGCGGCACCGCGTGGGGTCTCTCCGGCGGCGATCCGCAGGTGTTGGACTCCGTGATGACGGCCGCGGTGCGCAGCGATTACGTCGTGACGCCCGAGCACATCCGGATGGAGCGCGGCCTCGAGTTCTACGGCCGCGAGCCGCGCTACCGCGAGGTGCAGCAGGCCGCGGTGTCGGCGCCGCCGGAAGCGGGCTTCGCCGAACAGGACTACTGACCGTTCGCGGCTCGCGACCGCCACCGCTCTCCGGGCGCCGGCCTCGCGCCGGCGCCCGGGAGCTGCTGGCGTGCCCCGGAGTGGGGTGCTTCTCTCTCGATGGTGGGTCGAGCCGATCCGGACATCTTCCTGGCGTTTGTCGCGGGGCTTCTCTCCGTGCTCTCGCCGTGCGTGTTGCCGCTCCTGCCCGCGTATCTCTCGCTGGTGTCGGGCCTCTCCGTCGAGGAGATGCGCGAGGGCCACACCGACTCCGGGCTGCGCCGGCGCGTGATGCGCGCGTCCCTGGGCTTCGTATCCGGATTCTCGTTCGTGTTCGTCGTGATGGGCGTCGGTGCGGTGGCCGTGGGTCACGTCGTGCGCACGTGGCGCCTCGTGCTGTTCGGGCTGGAGATCGGGATCAGCCAGCTCGCCGGCGTCGTGATCCTCGTGCTGGGCCTGCACATGGCCGGGATCACGCCGATTCGCGCGCTCTACCGCGACACCCGTTTCCACTTCGCGGTGAACCAGAGGAGCTTCAGCAGCGCGGCGGTGGTGGGCGCCGGCTTCGCACTCGGTTGGTCGCCGTGCATCGGTCCGATCCTCGCGGCGATTCTCGCGGTGGCCGGCGCGCGCGAGACCGCGCTCCACGGCATCGGCCTCTTGCTGGTCTACTCGGCTGGGCTCGCCGTGCCGTTCCTGCTCGCCGGCTGGAGCATCGAGCGTTTCTTCCACGCGTTTGCGCGCATCCAGCGGCACTTCCGCGTGCTCGAGATCGGCTCCGGTCTGGTGCTCGTCGGTGTCGGTTTGCTGCTCGTCACCAACCGGTTCACGGCGCTGAACAGCCGATTCTCGTTCCTCAACGACTTCATCACCGGGGCGGAGCGGGCGCTGCAATGACCGCTCGCTGGCTCTGGCTCTGGTGCGCGCCGCTGGCGCTCGCCGCCGCTGCGTGCGTCGATTCGCGGGACGGTGCGCAGACCCGAAGTCCGGCGCCCGATTTCGCGCACACCGACCTGGACGGCCGGACGGTGCGCCTGTCGGAGCTGCGCGGCCGCACCGTGGTAATCGATTTGTGGGCCACCTGGTGCGAGCCGTGCGTGTACCAGCCCCCCGAGCTGAACCAGGTCTGGAAGGCGCATCGCGCCTCCGGCAAGGTGGTCGTGCTGGGCGTGGAGCTCGGCGGTGCGAGCCCCGACGAGATCCGGACCTGGGGCGAAGAGAACGGCGCGATCGCCGACTACCCGCTGCTGTGGGGCGCCGACGAGGACCTGGCGCGCCGCTTTGGCGCGATGGGCTTCCCCGCCACGGTCGTGATCGATCCGCAGGGCGCGATCGATTCCGTGACGGTCGGGCTCGCGACGGCGGCGGAGATCGAGCAGGCGATCGCCCACGTCGTGGGCCCGTAGCCCATCGCAGCGCGGCGCCTCGATGCGATGGCTTGCCGCCTCAAGCCCACCGCCCAACCGGTCGAAATCGATGGGGATCGGGCGTGTCGGTCCGGCTCGCTGTGCTCCGGCCCGCCCGGGGATGGAGGAGGGTGTGTCCCAGACCGAAGAGTTCACCTCGGTGAAGGTGCGGCGCTACTACCAGCGCACGCTCTCGCCCGGGGAGACGGTCTTCGACACCGGCGATCCCGGCGACCAGCTCTACGTGATCCAGTCGGGAGAGGTGGAGCTCGTCCGGGAGACCGAGGCCAAGCAGCGGGTGGTCGCGCGACTCGGGCCCGGCGACTTCTTCGGGGAGCTCGGTGTGGTGATGGGCGAGCGCCGCACCGCGCGCGCTGTCGCCGTCAACGCCACGCGGCTGATCGCGCTCGACCGCGAGACCCTCGAGGCGATGTGCCTCGAGC
>CAZPNB010000133.1:0-3126 GCA_964587305.1 uncultured Spirochaetales bacterium
CGAGCTTTTCGATCAGCGCCGCGCAACCCGCCGTGTCGGTCTCCGGCCGCGTCAGGATGCTCTTCTCGACGTCGCTCGGCGCGGGCAGCTCGCCGGCCGGGAAGTGCATGCCCATGGTGTGCGTCTTCGTCGGCACGAAGAAGCTCGACTCGTCGACGACCATCTCGTTCATGATCGTCGCCCCCTCGGGTACGCGCGCGAGCCTTCCCTGCCAGAAGGCGATCGTCGTCGCCTTCCCGGTCGTGGGGTCGACGTGGAAGAACAGCGCGAAGTCGCGCAGCGTCTGCTCGGGATCGACGGGGGTGGGGTGGCGGAGCGCGAGCACCTGCGTCGAGCACGACGCTACCGGCTGCATGCCCTTGTCTGACTTTCGCCGCGCCATCTCGCCGGACCACGCGGTGCTCTTCGCGCTGCCCTTCTCGCTCTGTGCGATGAAGAACCGGGCGGGGACGACGTAGTGGCCGCTTGCGTCCCTCATGCGCGGCACCGACACCACCGTCGTGGTCTGCTCGATCCGCTCCTTCGCGGGTGACCAGCCGTCGGCCTTCACCTGGCCGAGGATCAGCGTGGCCGGAGCGATGTCCACGCCGGCCTCGTCGACGAGGATCTTCTCGGGCAGCGCCGGCGCCACATCAGAGGACGCTGCGGCGGTGGAGTGCGCAACCAGAAGCAGCGTCGAGACTACTATTATCTCCGCGAACGCGTCGATCCGGCGGCGTGCGAGCTCTTGTTTGCGGTCCGCAGAGAGATCGGTGCCGGCGAGAGTGACGCACAGGTCGGCCATCACAGCATTGTCTCACGCGGTGCCGGCCTGCACCACCGGCGATAGAATCCGCGCCATGTCGTCCGTTGCCGCTCGCCGCTGGCTCTGGCTCGCCGCGCTCGCGACGATGCCGGTGCCGTTCTACCTGGGGCAGTCGGAGTGGGCGCCGGTGCTGCGGCTCGCGTTCCTGACGTCGCTGTTCGCCGCGGTGATGGTGGCCGAGGGCGGGCGGGTGGTGATCCTGTTCGGGACGCTCGGCGTCGTGCAGACGGCGGCCTACACCGGGCTCTTCTACCTGGCCGCGCGGCTCGCGGCTCGCGGCGTCGCGCGGATCGGCTCGCCGCCGCTCCAGGTGGCGGCCGTCGGCACCGCGGTTTTCCTGCTCGTCGCGTCCTCGCTCTTGCCGATCTACCAGACTCCGCTCTCGAGCACGCAGCAGCGCTCCAATCTCTGGCACCTGTTCGAGTGAGGCGGCGCGGCGTCCTGCCGGTGTGGCTCGCGCTTGCGCTGCTCGCGCCCGCCGCGGCGTCGACGACCCTGCGCAGCGAGGAGCGCGCCGCGTGCACCGTGCACGATCCACTGCGAACGCCGTGGTTCGGCGATCTCCACGTGCACACGCGCTATTCGCTCGACGCCAGCACCCAGGGCACGCGCACCCGGCCGAGCGATGCCTACGCGTTCGCCCGCGGTGAGCCGCTCGGCCTGCACCCGTACTCCTCGCGCGGCGAGCCCGGGCGCACCGTCTCGCTCGCGCGCCCGCTCGACTTCGCGGCCGTCACCGATCACTCCGAGCTGTTCGGCGAGGTGAGCCTGTGCAACACGCCGGGCGCGCCCGGCTTCGACTCGACGGTGTGCGTGATCTACCGCGGCTGGCCGCGGCTGGCGTTCTTCTTCATGAACGCGCGCGGCGCGCCGCGTTTCGCATTCTGCGGCCAGGACGGGCGGGAATGCATCGCGGCGGGGCGCGGTCCGTGGCGCGAGATGCGCGAGGCGGCCGAGGCCGCCTATGACCGCAGCTCCGCTTGCCGCTTCACCACCTTCGTCGGCTACGAGTGGACGAAGAGCGTCGAGACGGCGAGCAACCTGCACCGCAACGTGATCTTCCGCAATGCGGTGGTTCCGGAGATTCCGGCGAGCGCGGTCGACGCGCTGACCCCCGAAGACCTGTGGGACGCGCTCGACGCGGAGTGTCGCGACGCGCTGCCCGGCTGCGACGCAGTCGTGATCCCGCACAACTCGAACCTGAGCGGCGGCTTCATGTTCGCGCCGGAGGAGCTCCGCAGCGGCCAGCCGTTCACCGCGGAGTACGCGCGCCGCCGGGCCGGCAACGAGCCGCTGGTGGAGGTCATGCAGCACAAGGGCGACTCCGAATGCCGGCTCGGTGCCGGCACCACCGACGAGCTATGCACGTCGGAGCTCTTGCCCTACGACTCGTTCGCGGGCCGCTTCTCGCCGTTCGCGCGGCGGGAACCCGATCGGCGGAACTTCACGCGCACCGCACTCGGAGCGGGGCTCGTCCACCAGGTGAAGCTCGGCGCAAACCCATTCCGATTCGGGCTGATCGGCAGCACCGACACGCACCTCGGCACACCGGGGCTGGTCGAGGAGCGCGGCTATCCCGGTCACGGCGGCGCCGGCATTCCGATCGGCGAGACGCTGCCCGACTCGCTGCTCGACCCGATCGAGTACAACCCCGGCGGTCTCGCGGTGATCTGGTCCGAGGAGAACTCGCGCGACGCGCTGTTCGAGGCGCTAGAGCGGCGCGAGACCTACGGGACCAGCGGCCCGCGGATCGCGTTCCGCCTGTTCGCCGGCTGGAACTTCGACGCGAGCCTGTGCGGCGCCGAGTTCGTTGCGCGCGGGTATGCGGAGGGCGTTCCGATGGGCGGCGAGCTCGGCGCGCCACCGGCGCCGGGCTCCGCGCCGACACTTGCCGCGTGGGCGCTCGGCGATCCCGGAGTTGCCGATGCGCCCGGCGTGCCGCTCCAGCGGCTCCAGATCATCAAGCTCTGGGTCGAGGACGGCGTCGCCCACGAGGCGGTGGTAGACATCGCGGGGAATGCCGCGAACGGCGCGGGCGTCGAGACGAATACCTGCGAGGCGACCGGCGCGGGCGCCGCGCAGCTCTGCGCGGTGTGGCGCGACCCCGACTTCGATCCCGGAGAGCATGCGCTCTACTACGCCCGCGTCGTGCAGAACCCGACCTGCCGCTGGAGCACGTTGGCGTGCAACGAGGCGGGCGTGCGCTGCGACGGCGCGAGCACGATCCGCACCGGCTGGGAGGCGTGCTGCGACGACGCGTATCCGAAGACCGTCCAGGAGCGCGCCTGGACCTCGCCGATCTGGTACAGCCCTCCAACCTG
>CAZPNB010000134.1:0-9339 GCA_964587305.1 uncultured Spirochaetales bacterium
CCTGCTCGATCTCTGCGCGTTTCGACTCGAGATGCTCTCGCAGCGCCGTAAGCACACCCGTGCTGTGTTCGAGATCAGGTAGCCGTGGGGTAGGGAATCCGATCCATCGGAGACCGAGCGCCCCGTCAGGATCGTGCACTACATGGAAGAGAAAGGGCGACGCATGCCGCTTTCGCTGGTCGCCTAGACCTTTCCGGGGCAGACCCATCGCCTCCTGCGGGCTACGCCGGCGCTCCCGCTCGACCGGCGGCGATACGAACTCCTTCATCGCGATCCCGACGCGATCGATCAGCGGTTCGGATTTCGGCTCGGCGGTCGTGAAGTGCAGGGGACCGATGCAGTTGGCGAGCGCGGGCGATTCCGCGAGACGCTCATCGAATTCGCCGCCGACATTGAGCACACGACGCAACTCACTGCCCATGCGATTGCAGGCGCCGATGTCGGCGACACGGCCAGTCTGCAGTGAGCCGAACCCCTTGCGCGACTTCGAGCCCACGCCGCCGAATGTACAGAGCAGGTCGAGTGCCGCTTTCGCCTGAGTAAGAGACACGTCCGGGGGTAGGCTCAGCGAACCCCGCTCACCGCGCCCGGGTATCTGCTTCGCGGTGATCCGCAGCTTCCAGCGTGCCCCGGCCGGCATCTGCGATCGCGGGGCGCGCTCCGCCATCCCGTACGAGTAGTAGAGCAACCCCTGCCACGATGGTCGCGAGAATCTCCGCGGCGCCGGCAGATCATCGGCGCGCTCGACTTCGACTCGAACCGCACCCTGCTGCTCCGTATCCCCCCAGATCAGCGACTCCATGCGGCGCATCACAGCCGGAGTGACGAAGCCGGAGTGCATCGTGCGCCACCACCAGCGGAGCTGTCCACGAAGCGTCGCGGGCCGCAGGTCGCAATCCGTTTCGTCCTGCTGTGCCCCCGCGAGAAATGCGGGCGACACGAGTTCGACCGTGGTCTCGAACGTCGCGTAGCGCGTCGCCGGCAGGTCGGCCGGAAGAACGGTCTCTGGCAGCGAAAACGTGCCGTACCCCGATGCCGTCTTCGCACCGGCACCGAAGCGGTGAAGCGCCTGTGCAACCCACTCGCTCGCGAGTGCGATGTCGGAGTCGTCCGCTCCGTGGCGCTTCGATAGTGCGAACTCGAACGCCGTGCCCGAGCGAACCGAGAGGAAGTAGACCGGTACCGGATCCTCCCAGTCACCCGGCGGCGGAACGCCGCGTCGCTCGTCTGTCTGGTAGTACTTCGCGTGGTGACTGTTCAGGATGTCGACCACGAGCTTTGGCTCTCCGTTCGAAGGCCAGCCGTCGTGGAACACGACAGCTCCGGCCTGCGATGAAGTCCGGTCGATCGGGGTGAGATCCTTCACCCACTGGCGAAACGCGTCGGATCCCGGTGACGCGCCGAAGATCCGCTGGATCGTCTTCCACGCTCGTACCGGGTCCGGTTGTTGCGGCAGCCAAGCCAACTCCGCATACGCCCGCGCCGCACCCTTGAGCCCGCTGCCCGGCAGGTAGACGAATCCGTACACCGGATGCAGGCAGATCCCGGCGTTCTCGTGTGCAGTGGCGCGAGAGAGGTGCAGTGTGAGGGGGCCGAGCGTGGAAGCGGTCCAGCGGAGCGCGTTTATTCCGGCCAGGAGTGCCTGTCGAACGGCGGCGCCGCGGGCGAGCGCTTCGCCACCCCCGTCCAGGCCAGCGACCCGTTCCAGGATTGCCTTCTGGTCCTCCTGCTTGCGCTCGGGCTCGGTCGGTGAGCCGCCGAAGTGCCCGAGCTTGTCGAGCAACAAGCCGGCGTGTCGGCCGGGTACTCTGCCCACGACCTGCAGCAGGTCCTCCGTGGTCGTCGGCAGCGGAAGGAACTCAGACATGATCAGTCTGCTCCCTCGTCCGAATCCTGAAGCTCCGTCTCGGCGAATCGATTCAACCACTGCAGGTAGAGCATGCACTCCTCAGTGGCGTGCCGTAGCCGGGAAGAGTCGCCGTGAATGATTGCTTCGAGAAGGCTCGACGAGCCGTCGTAGATCTTGCGACCGCGACAGATCCAGCTCGAAAGGCTCTCGACGAGCCCGTCTGCCTTCTTCTTCGCCTTGACGAACGCCAGCGCCTGACCGAGCCCAGCGGTGACGATCTGCGCGGGCATCTTCTTTGCCGCGCGGCGGTAGTCCTCTTGCTGCTTCTCTCCCATCTTCTTGGCGGTGCCCACCGCCGCCCACGCATGAGCCGCCCGGCGCTGATCGAGCGATGATCGCGATTCGTCTGCCGATCCCATCACTCGCCTCCGCCTACGAAGCGCACCGCGCAGAAGCCGCGCCCGATCGTCTCGTCCGCACCCACCTGGATGACCGGCGGGAGCGCCTGCCGAAGCGACCGCAGCAGCTCGTCGGCTCCACGCCCGGATCCGTCGCGGGCGGCCCCGGCAAGCACGAGCGAATAGAAGAGCGTCTCGGGCGGCAGAAACTCCTCATAGAACAGCGCCCCTTTGCGCACGGTCTTCTTCTCCGAATCGAGACCCACGCGAGCCACGACCTCCGTCGCGAATCGCACGAAGTGCGTGAAGTCGTCGTCGTGAAGGATGACTACGCGCGACGCCGCGTCCTTCGCGGTGTCGCCACCGCCGAGGGCGGTCTGCTGAATCCACGCCGGCACCTTTCCGGCATCCCCCGTACGCGTGAACTCGAACTCTTCGAGCAGAAGCCTCTCGCCGTCGAGCAGCAACGGACTCGTCGACTCGCACAGCGCCTTCTCGGGCGCGGGCCCTTCCTCGATCGACGGGCGCTGATCCGCCGGCATCCCCGCCAGTTCCAGGTCGCGCTGCAGCCGCGAGATCACCGCCGGGCACGTCACCCACGCGAAGACGCCGCGCAGCGATCGCACGGGGTAGGCCAGGATACGCGCGTCGGTGAACGACAGCGCGCCGGCGGCCTTCTCCGCATCCTGTGTCTCGGGCCCGAAGGCTGCCTTGACGAACGCGGGGTCGGCCCCGCACACGCTTCGCAGCACACCCTTCAGCGACGACCCCGGAATCACCGGCCACTGCGTGTGCCGCTCGCGTTGCACGGGAAGATCGACGAACCCGAGGGACGACCCCGAACCGGGATGCAGGCCGGTCAGCGCGTGTAGGAAGAGAACGCGTCGCTCTTGCATGTCAGTAGCTCCCCGTCAGGTAGGAACCGAAACCTATGCGCGCGTCGTCCGGCGCGCACAGCGAAGCCGGTGCCGCTGCGCCGGCTTCGAGGAAGTAGACGCTGCCCGCAGCCGCGGCAAAGCGCGTCGGACGTGGCGCGCGAAGAGCGAGATCCCAGCCCGAGAAGGCTTCGTGTGCGGGCACTGCTGCCGCGGTACACCGAAGGATCGATGGCTTCCAGCCCTCGTCGAAGAATCCGGGAGACGTGAGCAGCACCAGCCGCCGCGCGTTGGGCGCGAGATCTGGCTCGGGCCACACGACAGGCGCTACAACCTGCACGGTCACGCAGCGGTGCTCGCCGCCGAACGGCAGCGTCTGCATGCCGGACGCGAATGCTTCCACCACCGGCGGCGGTGCACTCACCTCTGCGTAGAACCCGACGCTCCCCTTCAGTGCGAGCATCGCCACGCTGTAGATGGCACCGTCTCTTGCCGTCGAGCGCTGCTCGTCGATGCCGATGCCGGTGCGCTGCTGATGACCAAAGAGCTGTTCGGTCGGAACGACATCCTTCGAGTCCGGCACACCGCCCGAGAGAAACGATCGAAGGCCATCGAGCGAGAGCCATCCGTTCACGGCCTCGGAGGGCTCGCGAGACGCCGTCCACAGTCGCGTCAGCCCTTCGCGTGTCGTCGCGAGGCCATCGGCGATCCGCGACTCGAGCGGCGCGAGGCGGACGAGGCGCGGCGCTCTGTTCGTATCAGACTTCTCCCGTTGAAGGACTGCCGGTGCGGCGATATAGGGCGCGACGTCCTGCGGCCCGCCGATAGCCAGCCAAGGCCCGCGGAACGATGCGGATGCAATCGCCGCAACGGCGGAAGGCTGCCCATCGCTCACCGCTTCGTCGAAACTCGCACCGCCGGTCATCGCGGCGCTTAGACGATCGAAGTCGCATCCCGCGCGCCGGAGCAGAAAGGTGCGCAGCGCACCCGCCAGTGTGAGCGGCGACGGCAACCCGCTGCGTACGGACGATCCGGCTTCGAACGGGCGGCCGTCGCGGAAGAAAAGAAGATCGAGCGCTTCGATCCACAATCCGATGCGCTGCGTCGTCGTGCCGCTCATGCGCGCCCGCCGTCGTCGTGTCCGGTGGCGAGAAAGAACGCGGACTGACACAGCATGGCGAATCGTTCGATCACGCCGTCGCCGCTCGTTTCCTCGGCCACCGGGTGCATCGCTCGATAGCGATCGAGCGCCGCCTCGATGCATGCCGCGGCCCGCTTCGGGTCGCCTTCGCCGAGCAGCCGCCTCGTATCCGTCTCGGTGCGATTCACCAGCCGTCGCAGCTCGGCGCGCGCGGCGTCGGGCGGGAGTCGATCGAGTAGCTGGGACTGCTGGCGCAGCCGGTACGCCCAGCCGGGCGAAGCGCCCTTCTCGAACGCGGCGATCAGATCTTCGACGAACGTCAGATCTCCCCAGAGCCGGCCGTGATCATTTCTCCCTCGCGCGACCAGCGTCGTCGCATGCTCTCCTGATCGCCGGCACGCGCTCAAGATGAGCGCATCGCGCCCCTTCTCCTTGGCGTCTTGCTCGGCCTTCTGCGCGATCGACAGCGCGTCGCGCAGGTCTTCCTTGAAGTGCACGACGGCTACGCCCACGGAAATCGACGCCTTGGGTCCCATCATCAGCAGGTCATGGCGCGCGCTCGGGTTCGTTCCACCGAGCCGGTAGAAGCCCGCGTCGGCGCCGCCGTTGTCCTCCGCATCGCCCGAGAACGCCAGCCGCAGCGCACGTGCGAGAGCCAGCGCTCTCCGCGCCGGAACCAATGCAAGGAAGTCATCGCCGCCGGCGTAGATCAATGTGCCGTAATGACGCGCGACGAGATCGGGTACGACGTGCACGGCGAAGTTCGAGAGCGCTTCACTGATGGCCGCATGCAGCGCGGGGCCGACCGGCCGCCGCGTATCCAGGCACTCCTCGCCGCCCGGAAGCCGGGAGAAGTACTCCACGAGCTTCGGGTGATAGACCGCGCGCAGTTTTGGCGCCTCCTCGCCGCGCAGCCAGCGCCCCATGTGGTCGCCGTCGCCTCGCACGATGGCGTAGTACGCCGGCGGGCGATCCGACTGGTCGTCGCCGCGCATGCGCTTCCTCGCGTCCTGGATCTCGTGCCACATGCCCTCCGGAACCGGATCGTCGTCTTCCTGCTCGCGCTTCGACCAGTACAGCCACTGGCCGCTCCACGCGCCATTCCCGAGGCTGCGCAGATGATCGACGTCGAGTTCAGCTTCCTTCATCCAGTCGCGCGCAGCGACGGTGGCGGTATCGGGGAATCGGAGATCGGGCGCTGATACGCCGAGGGCCTTCACCAGAACGACCGGGGCAGCGAACCGCTTCGCGAGCGAGATTGCGCACAGCCGCTCGCGCTTGCGAAGTCGAACGCCATCCACGGCGACCCGCGTTCGCGCTTTGTCCCAGAAATCGCTGGAAGCCTCGAACCCGGTCGGCCCCATCTGCTCATAGGTGCCGAGGAGCGAGCACTTGCCTGGCGCGGGCGCCGACGCAGCGAGCTGTGGGACGGGTGAAATTCGGCGCTCGGAGGCGAGCAGCCGGGCCGAGATTTCGAGCTGCGCCTGCCAGCGCCCCTGATCCTCATTCAGGTAGCCAGGTCGATCGGCCGTGGGCATCAGGCCCACGAGCCTGCGAGCCTGTGCGGCGTCGGGGAACGCATCGTCGAAGCTCTTCTCGCCGAGCAGCTCGGCCATCAGCGCGTCGTCCATGCGCGGAATGTGAAGCAGCGACGTTCGCACCGAGAAGAAGGACTCGATCTGCTCGGACCAGCGGGCGTCCCAGTCCGCGGCATGTGCGATGCCGTCGAGCTTGCCGCCGATCTCGCGCTTCACTTCGCGCGCCAGCGAGAGCCAGGCTTCGAGCGCACTCGACTCGCATCGATCGGCTAGCGCCTTGCCTTCGTCGAACGGCACCAACGCGACAAACTTGTGGGGCAGCGACAGCACGGGTGCGCCGCTCGTCGGCCAGCGAGGCTTGATCGAGAGGCCGGCTTCACGAAGCCAGAGATCGATGACCGGCAGGCCGCGCAGCTGGGGAAACACGAACGCGGAGGGCCCAAGTTCGTCGAGCACGGGCTTCATGGCGTGGAACGCGAGCCAGGAAAGGATCGCGCTGCCCGACCACAGGTCGCGGACGGTGCGGGCTGCCTCGATGAACGGCTGCACCGGGCCAAGCTGGAAGGAAAGCAGTGCCCGCCCGCCGGTTCCGGAAGTCGCCGCGTGAAGGGCCAGTGCCACGTCCGCGTGGTGCCAGATCGTGTGATCCGGTTGGCGGGTCTCGGCCGGAAGGCGCGAGTAGATCGGCCTACGCGCGATCAAACGGTCGGGCAGCCAGCGCCAGAGTGCGAGCAGCCGAAGGCGGGGCTCGTCGAGGCCGGCGATGACGTCTCGCACGGCGTTCCGGACCTCGTCTGGCTCCAAGAGGCACCCGCTGAGCCGGGTTGGCAACCCCGAGAGGGGGTGCACGACGTCGAGGAATCCGTCTTCAGGCCCGACCGCTAGCCGATAGTCCGGACCGGGTTTGGGATGCGGAAGACGCTCGATGTTCGCTGCGATCTGGTCGGCTAGAGACGCGACACCTTTGATGTGCTGACCACTGACGTCCTCGTCGAGAGCCACTTCGAGCGCCGCAGCCGTTCGTGAGACGTGCGTCCGGATGTCGAGCGCCTTGTCGGGCGGATCATGCAGGAACGCGGTGATCGCGTCCTTCCAGTCGATGGGCAATGGCCGACCTCCATCCTGTTCAATCTCCGCGCGCCGCGAGAAGCGAAACAGGACCCTACAACGCAGCGAGACGCTCGGTCAATCAATAAGACCGTGAACGGGCGGCGGGCGTTGCGGTGCGCCCCGCAGGTCGCTGGGGACACGCGCTTCCAAAACCGGCCTCCACGGGCGGGAGACCCCGATCCGTCAGGGCGACTGCTTCCGGATCGGCAACACCGAGTTCCTGTTCCAGGACGACGGCGAGCTTCCGTGAGGGAAGCCGGCGCGCACGCGTCGAGTACCGCCAGCGCATGAGCCATTCACCCCGCCAGGCTCACCATCACCCGCCGCGCGGCGTCGAACAGGTCCTGCGGCGCGCGGCTCTTCGGCGCGGGTGCTGTGATCTTGTGGCCGGGTGTCACGCGGATGCCGCCGCCCGCCTGGGTCAGCAGGCGCAGCAGGCGCTGCGGGTCCACGTTGCTGTTCGCAGCAGCGGTCAGCACGATCTCGCCGTTCGCGAGGTCGACGGTCGCGATGCCGAGGCCACGGGCCTGGATCTTCAGCCGGATCACCTCGAGCAGGTGGCGCGCATCGTCGGGCAGCGCGCCGTAGCGATCGAGGATCTCGTCGCGCAGCCGGTCCACCTCGGCGTCGTCGCGGCAGCTCGCGAGCCGCTTGTACAGCACGAGGCGCTCGTTCACGGTCGGGACGTACGCCTCGGGCAGGCGCGCGGGCACCGGCAGCCGGATCTCGGGGTCGATCTCGGCGGTGGTTGCGATCCCGCGCATCGCGTCGATCGTCTCCTCGAGCATCTCCATGTACGTCTCGTAACCGACCGCCGCGAGGTTGCCCGACTGCTCGGGGCCGAGCAGGTTGCCGGCGCCGCGGATCTCGAGGTCGAGGTTCGCGAGGCGGAAGCCGCTGCCGAGCTCGGAGAGGTCCTGGATCGCCTGGAGGCGCTTGCGCGCGTCGGGCAAGAGTGAGTCGGGCGAGTTCACCATCAGATAGGCGTAGGCGCGCTGAGTGCTGCGGCCGACGCGGCCGCGCAGCTGGTAGAGCTGTGCCAAGCCGAGCGCGTCGGCGCGGTTCACGAGAATCGTGTTGGCGCGCGGGTTGTCGACGCCGCTCTCGATGATCGTCGTACACAAGAGCACGTCGGCTTGGCCGTGCATGAACGCGAGCGTCCGCTTCTCGAGCTCGCGCTCGGGCAGCTGTCCGTGCGCCACGATCACGTTCGCCTCCGGCACGATCCGCGCGAGGGTCTGCGCCATCGCGGCGATCGTCTGCACCCGGTTGTGCACCAGGAACACCTGGCCGCCGCGGCGCATCTCGCGCAGGATCGACTCGCGCATCACCTCTTCGGAGTAGCGCCCGACCTGGGTGCGGATCGCCAACCGGTCGGCGGGCGGCGTGTCGATCACCGACAGGTCGCGCAGGCCGGCGAACGCGAGCTGGAGCGTGCGCGGGATCGGCGTCGCGGTGAGCGTCAGCACGTCGACGGTCTTCTTGAGCTGCTTGATCCGCTCCTTGTGCGCGACGCCGAAGCGGTGCTCCTCGTCGATCACCAGCAGGCCGATGTCGCGAAACACGACGCTCTTCTGCAACAGGCGATGGGTGCCGATCACGACGTCGATCGACCCGTCGGCCAGCCCCTCGAGCACGCGCTTCGCCCGCGCCGGCGTCTGGAAGCGCGACAACGCCTCGATCCGCACCGGATAGCCGTTGAAACGCTCGCGGAAGGTCTCCTCGTGCTGCTGGCACAGGATCGTCGTCGGCACCAGCACGGCTACCTGCTTGCCGTCGAGCGCAGCGCGGAACGCGGCCCGCACCGCCACCTCGGTCTTGCCGTAGCCGACGTCGCCGCAGACGATCCGGTCCATCGGCTTCTCGCGCTGCATGTCGGCGAGCGTGTCCTCGATCGCGGCGAGTTGGTCGGGCGTCTCGTCGTACGGGAAGGTCGCCTCGAACTCCTCTTGCAGGCGGTCGCGCGGCGAGAACGCGAAGCCCTGCGCCAGCTCGCGCGCGGCGTGCACTGCGAGCAGCTCGCGCGCGAGGTCGCGCAGCGACCGCTCGACCGACTTCTTCGCCTTGCCCCACGTTTCGCCGCCGAGCTTGTCGATGCGCGGCACGTGCCCGTCGGAGCCCGCATAGCGCTGCACCTGGCTCATCCGGTGCACCGGCACGAACAGCCGCGCCTGCTCGGCGTACTCGATGCGCAGGAACTCGCCGGACACCCCGCGCAGCTCGAGATCGACGAGGCCGCGGTAGATGCCGATGCCGTGCTCGGCGTGCACCAGGTAGTCGCCCGGGGCGAGCTGCGCGAGCGACTCCACCGCCGCACTGCCCGGCCAGGCCGGGCTCGACGCGCGGCGCTTCGCGCGCGGCCCGAAGATCTCCTCTTCGGTGACGACCGCGAGCCGTTCCTGCGGCAGCGTGAAGCCCTCGGAGAGCG
>CAZPNB010000135.1:0-3814 GCA_964587305.1 uncultured Spirochaetales bacterium
AGGATCGGGCGCAGCAGAGCCTCGACGCACCGGTCCCCTGGTTCTACGCGTTCCTCCATCCGTTCGGCTTCTTCACTCCCGCGCACTGGGCCGCGTTCTGGGCGAGACGCCACATGTACGAGTTCGGCACGAAGCCCGAGCATTTCGGCGCGATCGCGGTCGCGGCGAGAAAACACGCCGCCCGGAATCCCGATGCGAAGTTCTATCAACAGCCAATCACGATGGACGACTACCTCGCGTGTCGGATGGTGGTAGACCCGCTGCGATTGTTCGACTGCTGTCTCGAGAGCGACGGAGCGTGTGCGGTGATCGTCACCAGTGCGGAACGAGCCAGAGATCTCAGGCAACCGCCTTCCTACATCCGCGCGATGGCGCAGGGCACCGGCGGAGCGGGCCTGTTCCCGATCGCTGCCTTCAATCGAAAGCGGCTGACCGGAATGGAAGAGACGCAACAGATGGCCAACTTCCTGTTCGAGATGGCCGATCTGCGCCGCGAGGACATCGACGTCGCGGAGCTCTACGACCACTTTGGTCCGCTGGTGTTGCTCAGCATCGAAGACCTCGGGTTCTGCAAGCCCGGCGAGGGCGGGCCGTTCGTCGAAGGCGGTCGCATCGAGCTCGGCGGCGAGCTGCCGATCAACACCCACGGCGGCCTGGTCGCCGAGGCCTATATCCACGGGTTCAATCACATCGTGGAAGCGGTGCGACAGACCCGCGGCACTTCGACCGCCCAAGTGGAAGGCGCTCAGCACGTGCTGGTCACGAGTGCCGACGGTGTCCCGACCAGCGGGCTGATCCTGAGCCGATCTTAGGCGGATGATCCCTCGGAGGTGATCGACATGACATCCTCGGGTGGGCCCCGGGCGCCCCGGCCGCGACCGAAGCTGGAACGCGACACCAAGGGTTATTGGGAGGCTCTCCGGAAACACCAGCTGGTCATCCAGCGGTGCCTGAAATGCCAGGCGTTCCGCCACCACCCCAGGCCGATGTGCCCGGAGTGTCATTCGCTCGAGTTCGAATGGGCGCCTGTTTCCGGGCGGGGCACCGTCTATACCTACGCGATCGTGACCCAAGGGCTGCATCCGCATTGGGCCGATCACACGCCGTACAACGTCGTGCTCGTCGAGCTCGAAGAGGGCATCCGAATCGTCTCGAATCTCGTCGATTGCCCGAATGAATCGATCCACATCGGCATGCCCGTGACCGTCACCTTCGAAGACGTCTCGGATGAGATCAGCCTGCCATTGTTCAAGCCTCTTTCGTCTTGAGTAATGACCCGCCTCTGCGCGGCGTGCGCGTCGTCGAGCTGGGGGGCGGCGTCGCGTGCGCGTTCGCGGGCAAGTGGCTCGCGGCGCTCGGCGCCGAGGTGATCCGTGTCGAGCCGGAGGGAGGCGACCCTGCATGGCGCGACCGGATGCCACCGGGCCCCGGCGCGCGTGCGAGCTCGAGCCGGCACGCCTACCTCAACACGGCCAAGCGCAGCGTCGTCGTGGATCTCACCAGCGCCGAGGAGCGGACGCGCCTCGCGGCGCTGCTGGCGGGAGCCGACGTCGTGATCGATGGAACCGGCTGGTGCGCAGGGAGCTGGCGCATCGACCCGGCCGCCCTCACCGACCTGCCGAGGGTCCGGGTGACACCGTTTGGAGACACCGGACCGTATGCGGCGATTCCGTTCACGCCGTACACCCTCGCGGCGCTGGCGGTGCTCATGTGGCACGTCGGTGACGCGGCTGCACCGCCGCTCGTCTCGTGGGGCGACCAGGTGGAGTACCTCGCGGGTCTTCACGCGTTCGCGGCGGCGCTGGCCGTGCTCTGGGCGGGCTCCGGCACGCGTCTCGAGGTGGCGGCATTCGAGGTGGCCGCGGCGCTGGTCGGGCACCACACCGGCCGCTATTCGCAGGTCGCCATCGACCTGCCGCGCCAGCCGCCGCGAGCGCTCTGGCGTCTGTACGAGACGGCCGACGGCTGGGCGGGCATGTGCTGCACGCCGCGCGATCAGGCGCGCGTGGCGGACGCGATGGGCTTGCCGGAGATCGCCGCCGCGGAGCCGTTCATGGGGCGCAACGAGCACGACGAGGCGATCCTCGTGCCGCTGCTCGATGCCTGGTTTCGGAAGCGAACCTGCGCCGAGGTGGAGGCCGTCGGACGCAGCCAGCGAGTGCCGCTCAGCGCCGTGCGATCGGTCGGCGAGGTCGCGGCGTCGCCGCAGCTCGCGCACCGGGAGTTCTTCACGCGGTCCGGGCGCGAGGGGTCGGCTTCGGGGCTTGCGCCCGGGCGCCTCTGGCGCAGCGACGCCTACCCCTGGGTCAGCGCGCCCGCCGCGACGCCCGGCGCCGACACGCGGGAGTTTCTGGATGTCCCACAGCGCCGCGTCCGGTCGTCTGGGCCTGTGCCACAGCGGACGTCGTGCGACGGGCTTCCGCTCGACGGTGTGCGCGTCCTCGATCTGGGTCAGGTCTGGGCGGGGCCCTACGCCGCGATGTTGCTCGCGGACCAGGGCGCCGACGTGATCAAGATCGAGTCACCGAGCCGCTGGGACCCGAACCGGTGCGTGGTGCCGCCCGGGCCGGGCCGCGAGCAGGACTGGTGGAACACCTGCGCATATTTTCAGGAATACAGCCGCAACAAGCGCTCGCTCGGCCTGGAGCTCGCGCACCCGCGTGGGAGGGAGGTGCTGGCGGCGCTAGTCCGCCGGGCCGATCTGGTGATCGAGAACTATCGCGCGGGCGTGATGGATCGTCTCGGGATCGGCTACGACTGGCTTCGCGCGCAACGAGAGGACGTGATCCTCGTCAGCATGGCGGCGTTCGGACAGACCGGGCCCGATTGCGACCGCCCCGGGTACGGGCCGGTGATGGAGCAGCTGTCCGGACTCGCGCGGCTCACGGGCTGGGGCGACGGACGCCCGCAGCTGGCAATCGGATACGCGTACGGCGACCCGGTCGCTGCGACCGCCGCGGCGGCCGCTTCGCTC
The DNA here is from genome assembly GCA_964587305.1 of uncultured Spirochaetales bacterium. Classification (GTDB taxonomy): domain Bacteria; phylum Myxococcota_A; class UBA9160; order UBA9160; family SMWR01; genus JAHEJV01. The sequence continues at coordinate 2,975 of CAZPNB010000135.1, forward strand.
GCCGCCCTGCTGCACCGGCGCCGCACCGGCCGCGGCCAGCACGTCGACCTCGCGCAGTTCGACGTGTTGGTCGCGATGATCGGCGAAGCCTTCGTCGAGTGGAGCCAGAGCGGCGCGGAGCCCCAGCAGCAGGGCAACCGCCGGCCGGGGTGCGCTCCGCACGGCGCGTATCCGTGCGCCGGCGACGACCACTGGGTGGCGATCGCCGTCGAGACCGACGCAGAGTGGCGCGGCCTGCGGCGGGCGATGCAAGGCCCGGAATGGGCGCGCGACCCGGCCCTCGACACGGCCGGCGCTCGCTGGGCGCGCTGCGCTGAGCTCGATGAACGGCTTTCGTCGTGGACGCGCAGGCACCGCAAGGAAGAGGTCTTCCAGCGCTGCCTGGCCGAGGGTGTGCCGGCAGCGCCGGTCCACCGGACGAATGATGAGCTGCTGCTGAACCCGCAGCTGCGCTCGCGCGGGTTCTACGAGCGGGTGAGCCACCCGGCCGGCGGCGAGTGGAGCATGCACGGGTGGGAGTGGCGGCCCACCGGCGCGGGGCGCTGTGTCCGGCGGCTGGCGCCGGATTTCGGGTCGGACAACCAGCCGATCCTGCGCGAGGTTGCCGGCCTTTCCGACGCGGAGATCGCCGCACTCGAAGCCGAGGGAGTGATCGGTTCCACACCGATCGGTGTGCCTTCGCTACTCCCACGTATCCCGCGTGGGGCGGATTAGGCCAAAGGCCGTAATCCACCAAAGGCGTCAATCCTCGAGCTGAACGCCCCAGCGCCCGCAGATCTGCTCGGCGGTCGACAAGTAGGCCAGGTTGCGCAGCGTGTAGCGCAGTGCATCACGGGCGTA
>CAZPNB010000136.1:0-2899 GCA_964587305.1 uncultured Spirochaetales bacterium
GTTCCGCAGGGTGGCGTCGCCGGCGAGACGCTCTCGCCCACCCAGCCGTTCCCGCTGCAGCCCGCGCCGCTGCACCCGGCGACGCTCACACCCGAAGACGCGTTCGGTTTCACGCGCTGGGATCGCGGCAAGTGCCGCGACCTGATCGCCGCCGCGCGCTCGGAGGGCATCTTCACGCCGCCGTCGCTCGAAGGGACGATCCAATACCCGGGGATGGTCGGCGGAGCAAACTGGGGAAGCGGCGCGATCGACCCGCAGCGCGGCGTCTTCATCATCAACACGATGCGCCTCGCGACCTACATCCGTCTGGTGCCGCGCGCGGAGTACGAGCAGCAGTTTCCCGACGGCCCACCCGCGTTCGGCTTCGAGCCGCAGCAGGGCACGCCCTACGCGCTCCAGCGACATTTTCTGCTGTCGCCTCTGAACGCGCCGTGCAACCCGCCGCCGTGGGGAACGCTGGCGGCGATCGACGTCGCCACCGGCGAGAAGCGCTGGGAGATCCCGCTCGGCACGGCGCGCGACATTGCACCTTTTCCGATCTGGCTCTTCGCACCGAAGGGTGTGCCGAACATCGGCGGACCGATCACTACGGCGAGCGGCCTGACCTTCATCGGAGCCACCACCGACCGCTACCTGCGCGCGTTCGCCACCGAGACCGGCGAGGAGCTGTGGCGCGCGCGGCTCCCGGCGACCGCCCACGCCACGCCGATGACCTACCGGCTGCGCGAGGACAGCCGGCAGTTCGTCGTCGTGGCAGCGGGTGGGCACGGACTGATTCCGAGCAAGCCGGGCGACGCGCTGATCGCGTTCGCGCTGCCCTGAGCAGGATCCGCCGTGCTCACGGACGCGGCAGGATGCCCCATTCCGATTCGCGCGCGATTCGTGCGTAATTTTTCGCTTCAACGCGCGCGCGACTTGTGATCTGATAGAGCACGTCATGCAGACGATCGCGCTTCGCAAGTGGGCGGTCGACACCGAGCCCGACCTGACGCGCGAGGCCTACGCGCAGATCGACTGCGGCGGCGCCGAAGACTGTGGCTGCGAGGCCTGCTTCAACTTCGCGACGGCCCGCCACCTGGTCTACAGCGCCGAAGTGCTCGAATTCCTCGAGTGGCTGGGCATCGACCCGCTGCTCGAGGCGTCCGCGCGTCACGAAGCGCGGCTCGCGACCGGCGATCACACCTACACGGTGAGCTTCTACCTGGTGGGGCGCATCTCGCAAGGTCCGGCGACTCCGGTTGCGCGCCGGCGCGGCGTGGTGTGCGAATCGTTCGAGCGCGCCGGCGACGTGGAGGTCGGCTTCTGCGCCGACGCGTCGGAAGCGCCCGACGCGTTCCGCGGCCTCCCGTGCGTGTGCCTCGAGATGCGCGTCGTGGCGCCGTGGGTGGCGAACGACCCCGAGCCCAACTGATCCTCTACGCTCTCGCACACGGAGGCCCGATGACCACCGATCTTCAGATGCTCGTCTACTCCTCGCTTCTGCTGGTCGCGCAATCGATCAGCGTGCTGATCCCCGGCCTCCTCACCGCGGGCCTCGGCTGGGGGTTCGGCAACCGCGATCAGGCCCCCACGCTGCCGGCTTGGGGCGAGCGCGCCGGACGGGCGCAGCGCAACATGCTGGAGAACCTGATCCCGTTCGCCGCGCTCGTCCTCGTCGCCCACGTGGCCGGCGTCGCGGGCGAGCAGACGGCGCGCGGCGCCACGCTGTTCTTCTGGGGCCGCCTCGCCCACGCCGCGATCTACATCGCGGGCATCCCGTATCTGCGCACGGTGGCGTTCGTGGTCGCGATCGGCGGGATGTTCGACATCGCCCGGGCGCTGCTGGCATAATCGCGCTCCGCAGATCCACCCCCCGGAGGTCTCCCTTGGTGATCCGCGCCGGCACCAGCGGCTACTCGTACAAGGAGTGGAAGGGCTCCTTCTACCCCGCGAAGCTCGCACCCTCCGCGATGCTCGCCTACTACGCCGAGCGCCTGCCCGCCGTCGAGATCAACAACACCTTCTATCACATGCCCAAGCGCGAGGTGGTGGCGGGCTGGGCGAGCCAGGTGCCCGCGACCTTCCGCTTCGCGGTGAAGGTGAGCCAGCGCATCACGCACCATCAGCGCCTGAAGGAAGTCGACGACGAGCTCGACTATCTGCTCGACCAGCTCGAGCCGATGGGCGATCGCCTGGGCCTCTTGCTCGTGCAGCTGCCGCCGAACCTGCGCCAGGACCTCGCGCGCGTCGAGCGCTTCCTCGACCACCTGGCCGGACGTGCGTGCGCCGCGTTCGAGTTCCGCCACGAGTCCTGGCTCGACGACGCGGTGTTCGCGTGCCTGAGCGAACGCGGCGCGGCGCTGGTCGCGTCGGAGAGCGACGACGCTGCAGCGACGGTCCAGCCGACCGCCCGGTTCGGATACCTGCGGCTGCGCCGCAGCGAGTACGGCACGCGCGACCTCGGCGCGTGGGTCGAGCGGCTGCGACCGCTGGCCTGGGACGACGCCTACGTGTTCTTCAAGCACGAGCAGGCGGGCCCGGCGCTGGCCGCGGAGTTCAACGCGCTCGCGGGCCACCGCCGTGCGGTCGGCGTGCGCCGCGTCGATCGCGCGGGCGCGCGCGAGGCCGGATGAGTCGCCGCAGATCCCTGCTGCTCGCGATGTGGATGATCGCCGCCGGTGCGTCGAGCGCGCGCGCAGAGAGTCTCGACTGGCCGGCGCTCGAGGACGAGGCGGTGCGCCTGCTCTCCCGCTACCTCCAGCTCGACACCAGCAACCCGCCGGGCAACGAGCGGCTCGGAGCCGACTTCTTCCACGCGCTGTTCGAGAAAGAAGGGATCGAGTCGCAGATCTTCGAGTCGGCGCCGGGACGGACCAACATCGTCGCTCGGCTGCCGGGCGACGGCTCGAAGCCCTCGGTT
>CAZPNB010000137.1:0-11310 GCA_964587305.1 uncultured Spirochaetales bacterium
GTCGCCGGCGCGCTGGGCCGCCTCGGCGGTGGCCCCCCTGGGGATTCCGAGCGCAATCTGGATCACCTGGCCCTCCAGCTCGCGGCGCTCGACGAGCCGGCCGTCCGGGCAGAGCTCGCGGCGGCCGGGATCGAGGCGGGCGAGCTGGGCCAGCGGTACGGTGCCGAGGGCATCGGGCCCTCGCTCTACCTGCGCGACCCCGACGGCAACGTCGTCGAGCTGAAGGGGCCGGGAGAACTCTCCGCGCCGCGCTGAACCGATCCGATCCGGCGGTGTCGTATCCCGGGACTGTGGACAGTCACAGTCCGTTTCGGCTTCCCGGGTATTCCAGTAGACCGAGCGACGCCTCTGGGGTTCTACTCCTCCTCCAGAGGCGTCGCTGTCTTCAGCAGGCGTCGTCGCCAGCGGGCGCCAGCGACTCCAGCCGATACGCCGCGACCTTCTCCTTGCCCACCTCTCCGGCCGGCGCAAATCGCATGCTCTCGGGCAGGTGGGAGAGCGTCTCCCCGGAGACGAGCAGTCCGTCCTCGGGCGCGTACTTCTGGAGGTGCCCGGCGACGTCGAGCACCGGGCTGTAGGCCACGCCGCGCACGCGGTCGAGCAGCGAAGTGCCGGTGTGGATGCCCTGGCGCACGCGGAACGGGCGGACGAGCAGGTTCTCGCGCGCGTTGAACTCGCCAAGGCGATCGATCACCGCTGCGGCGGCCCGCACTGCCTGGCCGGGCTCGTCGAAGAAGCACATCAGCTCGTCGCCGTTGCTGTTGAGCACTTGCCCCTCGTGCTCCTCCACGACGTTCCTCGCGAACGCCCGGAAGCGCTCGAACGACACGATGATGTGTTCGGGTCGCAGGGCCTGCACCTTCATGCCGTGCGAGTCGACGACGTCGAGGTCGAGGAAGCTGCCGGTGAAGCTGAAATCGCGCTCGATTTCGGCGTCTCGGCGCACCTTCTCCTCCATCAGGTCCATCAGCGAGGGCTCCACCGCGCCCGACGGCGCAGCTTCCGGGGAGGCCCGGCCGCGCGAGGTCGTCTGCCCCGGCTCGGGAATGTCGATCCGCAGCGCGACGCGATCGGCGAGCTGGATGACCTGCCCGCTGTGGAGCAGAACCCGGCCCTCCACGCGCTCGCCGTCGACGTAGCTCGGATTGGTTCCGCTCTTGTGCACGAGGAAGAGCTGGCGGCCCTCCCAGACGAGCTCCGCGTGGAAGCGCGACACGCCCTGCTCGGTGAGCACGACGTCGTTCGACGGATGGCGGCCGACGCGGTTCTGGATCGCCAGCAGCGGGAGGCGCTGCCCCTCGAGCTGGCGGACACCACGCAGCACCACCAGCTCGGCCTGCGGTGGCAACGCGCCGCGAATCTCGGTGGTGCCCGCCTCGACGGCAGCGGGCGCGACTGGCGTCGAGACGAGCGGCTGCTTCGGAATCGTCATGAGACCCGACAGCGAGATCCCCGGGCGCGAGCGCACCTCGAACACGGTGTGGCCCATCGCGATGCGATCGCCGACCTGAATCGGGGCACGGTCGATCGCACGGCCGTTCACCAGCGTGGGGTTGGTGGCCCCTTCGCGGTGCTCGATCACCACCTCCGACTCGCTCACCTGGATGAACGCCTGCTGTGGCGAGACGGCCGGATCGCACAGACCGATCACGCCGGCGCGACCCTTCTCGGCCGTGCCGCGCCCGACGCTGATCGCCTCGCCGTCCACGGTGAACTGGCTGCCGGCGTCGGGGCCCTCGATCACCAGCAGCTCGAGCGTGCGATCGGGCCCGTGGCTCGCCCCGCCGGGATCGCTCCCGCCTCGGCGGCCGATAGGTTTCTGCCGCCCGAACTGAGGCATCCAGCGGCGCACTGAGCCACTCCGGCGTCGGGCTGCACTTCGCAGCGCGCAAACGCGCAGTGTAGGCGACCGCTCCGAACGACGCCTGGGATCGGCCTCAGCCCAGCTCGAGATTCGCGAACTTCAGCACGAGTGTCTTCACGCCCGCGCGGTCGAACTGAACCTTGAGCTTCTGCGAGGCTCCGACCCCCGCCACCGAGATCACCACCCCGGCGCCGAAATGGGGATGGCGTACGCGGACACCGCGCGTGATCGCCGCGGCTCCGATCGGCTCGGCCTGCGCGTAGGAGTAGTCGTAGTGCGGCCCGCGGCTCGCCGGCACCGGGTCGGCCCGCCCTCGTCCCTCCACCCGCTCGACCACCGCGGGCGGGATCTCGGCGAGGAAGCGCGACGGCACGCCGTAGCTCCGCGATCCGAAGCGCAACCGCTCGGCGGCGCTGGTGATCGTCAGCCGCTCCATCGCCCGCGTCATGCCGACGTAACAGAGGCGGCGCTCCTCTTCGATCCCGGCGGCGTCGCGCAGCGCTCCGGAGTGCGGGAACACGCCGTCCTCCATCCCGACGAGATACACGATCGGATACTCGAGCCCCTTCGCCGAATGCACCGTCATCAGCGAGACGTGATCGTCGCGGCGGTCGTACGAATCGACGTCGGAAACCAGCGCCACCTGGTCGAGGAAGAGCTCGAGCTCGCCCCGCTCATCGGTGAATCCGGCGTTGGCGCGGTGGAAGTCCTCGGCGGCGGCGAGCAGCTCGCGCAGGTTCTCGATCCGGCCCTCCGCCTCGACGCTGCCCTCCCTCTCGAGCGCCGCGAGGTAGCCGGAGCCGTCGAGCACGAGCGCGATGGCGCGGGCCGGAGCGGCGCCGGGTATCTGGCCGGCCAGCTCGCTCTGCATCCGGACGAACGCGCGGATCCGCGGCGCGGCACGTGCGCCCTCGTCGCTCTCGCCGTAGCGGCGCAACCCTTCGAGCAGCGACGTGCCGTGCTGCTCCGCCAGCGCCTCGGCGCGCTCGAGACTGGTCTTGCCGATTCCGCGCGTCGGCTTGTTCACGATCCGGCGCAGCGCGGCGCCGTCGGCCGGGTTCTGCGCGAGCCGCAGGTAGGCGAGCGCGTCCTTCACCTCGGCGCGGTCGTAGAAGCGCACACCGCCGACCACCACGTACGGCACGTCGTACTTCAACAGCTCTTCTTCGAAGATCCGCGACTGCGCGTTGGTGCGGTAGAAGATTGCGCAGTCGCCGTAGGCGCGGCCGTCGTCGCGCACCGTTGCTTGGATCTCGCGAACCACCCTCTGCGCTTCGTCGCGATCGTCCTCGGCCTCGAACACCCGGATCGCATCGCCGCCCTCGCGCTCGGTGAACAGATCCTTGCGCCGGCGCGCCATGTTGTTCGCGACGACGCCCGAAGCACCCGCGAGGATCGGCTGGGTCGAGCGGTAGTTGCGCTCGAGCTTCACGACCACGGCGCCGGGATGATCGCGCTCGAAGTCGAGGATGTTGTGGAGGTCGGCCCCCCGCCACGCGTAGATCGACTGGTCCGGATCACCGACGACGCACAGGTTTCGGTGTTCCGAGGTGAGCTGCTGAACCAGCCGGTACTGCACGCGGTTGGTGTCCTGGTACTCGTCCACCAACACGTACTGCCAGCGCCGCCGGTAGTGGGCCAGCACCTCGGGAAAGCGGTCGAAGAGCTCGACTGTGCTCAGCAGCAGGTCGCCGAAGTCGAGCGCCGACGCATCGGCGAGCAGGCGCTGATAGGTGGCGTAGACCGCCGCCGCCTGCTGCGCCTCGGCATCGACGGCCGAGCGAGCCGCCGCCGCCGGATCGTCGCCGGCGTTCTTCCACTGGTCGATCCGCCAGCGCAGCCGGCGCGCGTCGACGATCTTCGGGTCGAGCCGGTGGCGCGCGACCGCCTGCCTCACCACGCCGAGGCTGTCGGCTTCATCGTAGATCGCGAAGCCGCGCGAGGTGCCGAGGTGGCCGATGTCGCGGCGCAGGATGCGCACGCACACCGAATGGAACGTCGCAAGCCAGACGGCCGCGGCGTCGGCGCCGAGCACTTTTTCGACGCGCTCGCGCATCTCGCCGGCCGCCTTGTTCGTGAACGTGACCGCGAGAATTCCGTCGGGCGCGATCCCGCACACGCCGATCAGGTATGCGATTCGCTGCGTCAGCACGCGGGTCTTGCCGCTGCCAGCGCCCGCCAGCACGAGCAGCGGCCCCTCGGTGGTGGTGACCGCGTCGCGCTGCTCGGGGTTCAGTCCGGCGAGGATCGAATCGGCCTGCAAGGGCGTGGTCTCCGCAGAGGAACCGTCGGTCGGGGAGAGGGCGCCGCAGAGTACCCGCTCGCGGCGCCGTGCTCAACGCGCCGCTCGCGCCAGAAGCCCCCGCACGAGCCGCTCGACCGCGCGCTGAGCGCGCTCGCGCGAGAGGCGCTGGTCGCTTCGCAGGCGATCCCACGCCTCGAAGGAGGTCGCGAGCTCGAACGCGTCGGCGAGCCCGTCCGGTCCGTTCGCGAGCTCGGGCAGCCAGCGCACCAGCTCCGCGCGGAGCAGCTCGACGAGCGCCCGGTGGCGCGCGGCGACGAACGCCGAGCGCGTGCGTCGGAAGTGGGCGGCGCGCTCGTACGGCGCGATGCGCTCGAACAGGCGCGCGCGCTGCGCCACGAGTGCGCTCGCGCGCCGGGTGAGCGCGCCGCGCGGCTCGCCCGCTGCGACCAGCGGCTCGACCTCCGCGCGCAGGCGCGCGTCGAGCTCCTCGTAGAGGCTCTCCATGTCCGCGAAGTGGCGGAACACGCTGCGGAGGCCCACGCCCGCGCGCGCGGCAACCCACTCGGCGGTCGGCTCGAGCACGCCTTCCCCGACCAGCGCGAACATCGCAGCGACGATCGCACCGCGGCTGCGCTCGCCCCGCTTCACGCGCCCGTCGCTCGAGGCGATCGCTGCGCGGGGCTCGCCGCGCTTCACGCGAACAGGCGCTCGCATCCGGTGCCGGCGAGGATCGCGTCGGCGGCCGCGCGATCGGCGCTCGCGAGCGCGGCATGGGCGTCGCGCAGCCACTGCAGGCACTTCCGCTGATAAGCGAACGGCTGCTGCACCCAGGGTCGCCCGTCGATCGTGCACTCGACGCGCAGGGCGCGGCCCGCGAGGGCATCGGCGTTGGCGAGCAGGAGCGGCGCATAGACGCGACCGACCTCGCCGAACAGCGCGCGCAGTGCCGGAGTGACCGCGTCCCGCGAGGTCCACTCGTCGTCGCACGGCTCCAGGCCCGAGAGATCCTCCACGACGTCCACCCAGGCGACGACGCGCGGAGCCACAGCGAGCGCGATCGCGCGCGGCGTCGGGTCGAAGCCCGCGAGCTGTGTGAGCTGGCCGTAGAGCCCGAAGTCCGCAGCGGACGGGCGCGCGCCGAACACGAACGGAGCCTCGCGCAGCCTCGCGTCGAGCAGAACGAGCAGCCGGCGGTAGCTGTCCTCGATCACGGTCGCAGTGGCGGCGCTCGAGCCGACCACGCCGAGGCGCCCGATCTGGCGCGCCGCGAACGCGTTCCCGGCGGCGAGCGCCTCCGGTTCGGGGGCGCTGATGCGGAACCAGCGCGGGAGGATCGCCGCGGCGATCGCTACGTCTGCGGCGTAGGCCTCGAGCAGGCTATCGAGGAACGCGAGCGCCGGGTCGTCGGGAATCACCGAGCGGCCCGCGTGCGACTGCTCGAGCCGGCGGATCAGCGGCGACGAGTCCGTCAGCGCCTCTTTCCCGCCCGGCGGGATCAGCTGCGGCAGCAGGTCGACGCGCGGGCGAGGCAGCGCACGCGCGGCCTCGCTACCGCGGATCAGCCACGCGTGTGGAATACGCCGATAGCGCAGCACCGCTCGCAGCTTTCGGCTGTAGGGAGAGCCCGGTGCTCCGACGATGCGAATCAGCGAATCGGACATGCGGCAGCCCGCGGGCTCGGGAGTTCCATACACCTCCGCGCGGGTCGTCGTCGCGATCAGCCACTGCCCTTCGAGACCCGCCGCGCGGTGCACGCCGATCGCGGCGACCTCCGGACTCGTCGCGATCTCGACGAACGCCTTCCGCGACGGGTATTCGACGAGTGCCGCGACATGGAACTCGGCCGCTCCGTCGCCGATCAATCCAATCCCGGCCCATTCTGGGGCCTGACCGCGCGTGCGTCCAGCACCGGGTTGCCGCCAGCGAAGTCGATCGGCGACGGTATCCTCGCCTTTCTTTAGGGAGCGACGGTCCCGGGATCGCCGACGAGCCCGATCCGGCGCAGCCGAGACTGGAGACGGTCAGCCTGTCGAACGCTCTGCGCCTGCTCGCCGCGTGGTTCCTGGCGATCATCGTCTTCCTGCTGCGCCTGAGCTGCCGCGTCCGCTATCACGACGACCCGCGCCCGGCGCTCCGCGAGGCACGCCACCGCTACGCGTACGCGATCTTGCATTGCCACCAACTCGGGGCCGTCATCGCGTGCGAGGCCGGAACCGGCGCCATGGTCTCCCGGTCGAAGGACGGCGACATGCTCGTGCCGAGTCTGCGCCTCCGGCGGATCGTGCCCTACCGCGGCTCATCGTCGAAACGCGGGGAGAACAAGGGGGGCGCCAGCGCGCTGCACGGCCTGATCGAGCACGTCCGTCGCGGAGCGCCGGGCTACCTCGCCGTCGACGGCCCGCGCGGCCCGCGCAACCGTGTCCACAGCGGGATCGCCACGCTTTGTGCGGCGACCGACGCCGCGGTCGTCGTCGCGATCAGCGTTCCGCAGCGGCGCTGGATCCTCACGCGAACCTGGGACCGCTTCCAGATCCCGCGACCGTTCACGCGCATCGACGCGTTCTTCGGTCGCCCGCTGCGCCGGCTGGACGGAGAGAGCCTCGACGGCTTCTGCGCGAGGATCGGTGATGCGCTCGCCGCGCTCGAAACACTCCACGACCCCGAGGAGGCCGCCGCCAGCAGGGTCGCGAACGAAGTGCTTCGCCGGAAGCGCGCGGCCGAGCCCGAGGCGCGCGGACGCAACGCGACCTGATGCGCGTTCCCGATCAGACCGGTCGCGTCGCCCTCGTCACCGGAGCGAACACCGGCATCGGCCGCGAGACGGCACTCGCCCTGGCGCGCGCGGGGGCCACGGTGCTCATCGGTGCGCGAGATGCGGCGAAGGGCGATGCCGCGGTTGCCGGGCTCCGCTCGGCGTCCGATAACGCCGACGTGCACCGGGTGGCGCTCGACCTCGCCGCGTTCGCCTCGATCCGCGCCGCCGCGGCGCGGGTGCTGGGCGAGTGGCGACGCCTCGACATCCTGGTCAACAACGCGGGCCTCGTGCTGAGCGAGCGCCGCACCACCGCCGACGGCTTCGAGATGACGTTTGGCGTCAACCACCTCGGCCACTTCCTGCTCACGACGCTGCTCCTGGATCGCATCCGCGCGAGCGCACCGGCGCGGATCGTGAACGTTTCGTCGTTCGGCCACATCACGGCGACGCGCGGCCTCGACTTCGAGGATCTCCAGAGCGAGCGGCGTTATTCGAGCATGCAGGTCTACGGCCACTCGAAGCTAGCGAATCTGCTTTTCACGCGGGAGCTGACGAGGCGACTGCGGGGGACCGGCGTGAGCGCGTTCACGGTGCACCCGGGCTTCGTGCGCAGCGACTTCGGCAGCAGCGACGACCTGCGGGGCCTGCCGCGCCTCGGCATGCTGCTCTCGCGCGCGTTCATGCAGTCGGCTGAGCGGGGCTCCGGAGCATCGATCCACGCAGTCACGGCGACCGGCCTCGAGGCCCGTTCGGGCGCCTACATCGCGCGCGGCGTGCTCGGCAATTTCGGGCCGCCGCGCGAGACGCCGACCTCCGCTGCCGCTCGCGACGACGCGGCGGCCGTACGGCTGTGGCAGGTGAGCGAGGATCTCGTCGCCAGCATCGGGCGCTGAGCGAGCGATTCTCTCGACGCGCGCCTACTCCACCGTCACGCTCTTCGCGAGATTGCGCGGCTGATCGACGTCGGTGCCCTTCTGCACGGCGACGTGATAGGCCAGGAGCTGGAGCGGCACCGTGACCAGCACGGCGCTCAGGTACTCGCCCAGGTCCGGCACGTAGATCACGTCGTTCGCCTTCGCGGCGATCGAATCGTCGCCTTCGCTCGCGATCGCGATCACCATGCCGTCGCGCGCGCGCACCTGCTCGAGGTTCGAGATCACCTTGTCGTAGATCGGGCTCTTCGTCGCGATCACGACCACCGGCATCTTCTCGTCGATCAGTGCGATCGGGCCGTGCTTCATCTCGCCGGCGGCGTAGGCCTCGGCGTGGATGTACGAGATCTCCTTCAGCTTGAGCGCGCCCTCGAACGCGATCGGTACCATCACGCCGCGGCCCAGATACAAGAAATCGCTCGCGTGCAGGTACTTCTGCGCGATCGCCCGCACCGGCTCGTCGAGCTTCAGCGCGCGCTCCACCAGGCGCGGGAGTCGCAACAGATCCGATAGCCGTTCGCGTCCCGCGGCTGCCGAGAGCTTCCCGTTCGCGAGGCCGAGCTTCACCGCGAGCATGTAGAGCGCGACGACCTGGGTGGTGAATGCCTTCGTGCTCGCGACGCCGATCTCGGGACCCGCGTGCGTGTAGAGCACGTCATGGCTCTCGCGCGCGATCGTCGCGTCGCGCACGTTGCATACCGCGAGCACGCGCGACCCCTGCCGCCGTCCCTCGCGCAGCGCGGCCAGCGTGTCCGCGGTCTCGCCCGATTGCGAAACCGGGATGACGAGCACGTCGCTGCCGAGAATCGGCTTCCGGTAGCGGAACTCGCTGGCCAAGTCGACGTCGCAAGGGATGCCAGCGAGCTGCTCGATCATGTACTTGCCGACCAGACACGCGTGCCAGGCGGTGCCGCAGGCCACCAGTGAGATGCGGTGAATCGCGGCGACCCGCTGCGGCGACAGATCGATCCCGTCGAGATCGAGGTCGCCTTCGGCCTCCAGCACGCGCGTGCCGATCGTGTCGGTGATCGCGCGCGGCTGCTCGAAGATCTCCTTCTGCATGAAGCGGTCGTAGCCGCCCTTCTCCGCGGAGACCGGGTCCCACTGGATCGCGCGCGGCTCGCGGTCGATCGGGCGCCCGGCGCTGTCGAGCACCTGGATTGCGTCTTCGGAGAGCACCGCGAACTCACCGTCCTCGAGGAACAACATCTGGCGCGTGTACGGCAGGATCGCCGGGATGTCGCTCGCCAGGAAATTCTGCTTCTCGCCGAGCCCGAGCACGATCGGGCTCCCGCCCTGCTTCGCGACCACGATGTGCTCGGGATCGGTCTCCGACAGCACGCCGAACGCGTACGAGCCGATCACCCGCCCGCACGCCTCGCGCACCGCCGTCACGAGGTCGCTGCCCGCGCGCAGCCGCGCATCGATCAGATGGGAGATCAGCTCGGTGTCGGTGTCGGACGCGATCTCGTGGCCGTTTGCCTCGAGCTCGGCGCGAAGCTCGCGGTAGTTCTCCATGATGCCGTTGTGCACCACCACCACCGAGCCGGCCTTGTGGGGATGGGCGTTCCGCTCCGAGGGCTTCCCGTGCGTGGCCCAGCGCGTGTGGCCGACGCCGATCCGGCCGGAGATCGGGCGGTCGCGCAGCACAGACTCGAGATTCGCGAGCTTCCCGACCGCGCGCCGGATCGCGATCGAGCCTCCCTCGAAGATCGCGACGCCCGCCGAGTCGTAGCCCCGGTATTCGAGCCGGCGAAGCGCGTCGATGATCACTTGCTGGGCCTCGTGACCCCGCCCGATGTAACCGACGATCCCGCACATGGTCCGCTCTCCAGCGACCGGCTAGTCGCGCTTGCGCCGGCGCGCGACCCAGCCTTCGACGTTGCGCTGCCGAGACCGCGCGACGCCGGGCGCGCCGCTCGGCACGTTGGTGGTGATGGTGGAGCCCGCCGCGATGAACGCGTCGGCCGCGACGACGACCGGCGCCACCAGGTTCACGTTGCAGCCGATGAAGGCGCGCTCGCCGACCTCGGTGCGGTGCTTCTTTTGGCCGTCGTAGTTCACGACGATCGAGCCGCAGCCGAAGCTCGCGCCGGCACCGACGTCGGCGTCTCCGATGTAGCTCAGGTGGTCGGCCTTCACGCCCGCGCCGAGCACGCTGTTCTTCACCTCGACGAAGTTGCCGATCCGGGACCGGTCGCCGATCACGCAGTTCGGCCGCAGATGCGCGTTGGGGCCGATCTCCACGTCGTCGCCGATCCGGCTCGATTCGATCATGCAGCCGGGCTTCAAGTGCACTCCGCTTCCGATGCGCGTGGCCCCCTGGATCACACAGCCCGGCTCGATCAACGTGTCCGCTCCGATCTCGACGTCCACGTCGACGTAGGTCGAGGTGGGGTCGACGATAGTGACACCCTCCGCCATCAGGCGGTTCAGTGTGCGCTGGCGTATGCGCTGCGCCGCCACCGCCAGCTCGGCGCGCGTGTTGACGCCCAGCGCCTCCTCGGCGTCGGACAGCGCCAGCGCCTCGACTCGGCAGCCATCGGCGACGGCGAGCTCGACGATCGCGGTGAGATAGATCTCGCGCTGCGCGTTGCGATCGTCCACCCGGTCGAGGAGCTTCCACAAGAGGCCCGCGTCGACCAGGTACACGCCGGTGTTGCGCTCGGAAATCGCGAGCTCTTCGGCCGTTGCATCGGTGGCCTCCACGACCCTCGCGACCTTCCCGGCGGCGTCGCGCACGACGATCCCGGGCACGTCGACCGGTGCAGTGAGCAGCACGAGATCGGCACCGGAACGGCTCTTGTGGACAGACATCCGCTTCAGCGTCTCGCCGCGCAAGAGCGGCGTGTCGCCGTAGAGCACGAGGACGTCGCCTTCGAAGCGCCCGAGCGGTTCGCGACACAGCCCGACGGCGTGTCCGGTGCCGCGCTGCTCGGCCTGGTGCACAAACTCGGCGCGGCCGCCGAAGCGCTCCCGCACGGCCTCTGCCCCGAAACCGATCACCACCAGGCAGCGCTTGGCGCCGAGCGCCTCGGCGGCCTCCAGTGAGAACGCGAGCATCGGCCACCCGCCCAGCTCGTGGAGAACCTTCGGGCGGCCCGACTTGAACCGGGTCCCCCGGCCGGCGGCCAGGATCAGCGCGGCGAGTTCGCGGGTGGCCATGCTGGCTCCTGTTTTCGGCGGGTCGGGTCTCGAACTGACCACCGAAGCGGCGAGTCGACGCTACCAGTTCCCCCACGGGGTTGCACAGAGCGCAGCGATGGTCGGCGAAGGTCCTGCGCGGGGATCGCGCTAGAGTTAGGTCCCGTCCATCGCTGGGGGTTCCGCGATCCACGTCACCGGCAACACGCACGGCCTGAAGGCCAGCCAGACCCGTCAGCTCGAGCGTCTGGCGCAGCGTCGCATCCCGCCGGAGCGGCTGGTCACTCACGAGTTCGCGCGGCAGCTCAGTGAGTTCACCGGCGAGACCGGACGGCAGGTCGGGGTGCTGGTCGACCGCCGTGGCGCAGTG
>CAZPNB010000138.1:0-3655 GCA_964587305.1 uncultured Spirochaetales bacterium
GCGGTGGCTCGCGGATATCGGCTCGCTGCTGCGGGAGGTCGCGCGCGCGCGGGGCTACCGGTTCCACGGCTGTCCGAATCTGGCGGTATTTGCCCGCGAGTGGCTCGGGATGTCCCCGCGCAAGGCGCAGGCGCTGCTGCGCCTCGAGCGAGCCCGCGGGATCTGCCCGGCGCTCGGCGAGGCCTACCGCACCGGGCGCCTCACCGGGGTGCAGGCTCACACGCTGATCTCCGTCCTCGAGCGGGAGCACGCCGGGCCGTGGCGATTGGCGTGGGTGGCTCACGCCGAGGGTGTCTCGGTGCGCCGCCTCGAGGAGGACGTGGAGCGCGCGCTCGTGAGTGGACAGCTCGACCCCGGCTCACTCTCCCTGGACGTGCAATCGGGTGCGCACCCCACGGCCCTGAAATCAGAGGATGAGCGCCCCGAAAGCGAAACCGGGACCGCCACGATCTTCTTCACGGCGCACGCGGACGTCGCGCGCCTCTTCCAGGCGGTCCTGGCGACCGTGCAGCGGCGGATCGAGCGCCTGAACCGTCGAACCGCAAGCGAGAGCGAGGCACTCGACGCGATGCTCGCGCACTGCTTCGCGACCTGGGCGCTGCCGAACGCGAAGGTCCGGCGCGATCACCGCGTGTTCGAGCGCGATGGCTGGCGCTGTACGGTGCCGGGCTGCTCGTCCTACCGGAACCTGCACAACCATCACATCCAGTTCCGCTCGCGCGGCGGCCCGGACGACCCCTGGAATCGGACGGCGCTGTGCGTGGCGCACCATCAGCGCTGCGTGCACGAGGGAATCGGGCGCATTCGCATCCGGGGCCGTGCGCCCGACGGGCTCCGCTTCGAGCTGCCGCTCGTGACGTACGGTCCGGGCGAGCGGATCCTCCGCTGAATGCGCTCGCCCGTCGAGCTAGAGCAGCGCGCGCGGATCGAAGGCCGGGCGCTTGCCCAGCGACTCGGTCAGGTGTCGAAGTACGAGCAGCACGGCGCTGTCGAAGCGGTCGTTGATGACGATCGGGATCCCGTAGCGGTCGGCGGCGTCCAGGAACTGGTCCTGGATCCGCAGGATCGCGTCGAGGTTCGCGAGGTATTCGTGTGCCGGACGGTGGTGCTCGCCCGCTTCGCGAACGGAGAAGCGGGCGGCGTAGGCGTCGCGGTCGAGCGTCGCGACCACCAGGAAGATCACGTCGGCGCGCTCGGTGTAGGACGCGATGTCCAGCGCGCCGGGGAACAGCGCGACGCCGTCGATCACCGTGCTCGCGTTCTCGTCGATCGCCCGCTCGATCGAGGCGCGGACCCCGACCGCAACGGTCGCCGCCTGCGCGCGGAAGCCCTCGAGCAGCGGATCGGCGCCGAGCACACCGGGTGGGAAATGGCTGTAGGCGTCGTAGGAGGAGCCGTGGATTGCGGGAGCCAGCTCGGGCGAGAGCATCAGTCGCATGATCTGGCGGATCGAGTCGGTGGACAGCACGCGACCGATCCCGAGGCGGTGCGCGACCTCGAGCGCGAGCGAGGTCTTCCCGACACCGGCGGCACCTCCGAGCAGCAGGATCACCGGCCGCCGCGGATTCTCGTAGTAGCGCCACACCAGATAGCGCTCCGCCGACCGCGGCCCGAGCCGCCGCTTGATCGTCTCGTGCGTGATCCGGCGCAGCTCGCGCCGGTCGATCTCGGCGAGCCCTCGGCGCAGCAGCTCGCGCTCGATGTCCCGGGCGACCTCGAACGAGTCGTTGGGGTCGAGCGCTGCTGCGAGCAGCGACTGCGACAGCACCCCTTTGGAGAAGGGCTGGCCGCGCCCCTTCCCCTTCACGGTGATCTCAGCAGCCAGTGGCAGCCGGTGCTCCCCTTCGAACAGGTTGGGGTCGAGCAGCTCGTGGAGCAGCTCCAGGATCGCGGCCTTGTCGACGACGCCGCGGGGCCGGAGCCGATCCCGCACGGTGTTCGCGACGCGGTTCGCGTCGTCGAATGGCACTCCGCGCGCCATCAGCGAGTGAATCATGATCCCGCGCATGAACGGGCGCCGGATCTCGCCGTCCTCCACCCACAGTCTGCGCTCTTCGGACCCGGCAGGCGGGAGCGGCAGCTGCGTGCTGGGGCCGTTCGCCGGGTCGGAGTCGCTCATCCGTTCAGGACGCTATCCCAGGCCGAAGCGGCGTCGATGGTACCTCCGGCAGATTCAAACAATTTGGATCGCGAATTGGGTTGACTCGACCGCCAGGTCGGGAGTACGTTCCCGCCGTTCAGTGTTCTGTGGATGGGGGGGTCTGCCACGGACATGCGAGCTGCCCGCGATGTGTATCGCGTGGGTGACGTTGCGAAGATCATCGGGATCTCGCGCCGTCAGCTCCAGTACTGGGACGAGACCGATCTGGTCCGGCCCGAAGCCCGAACTCCCGGGGGCCACGCGCGTTATGCGTTCGAGGATCTGGTGGCCCTCAAGACAGCCAAACGACTGATCGATGCTGGCGTCTCGGTCCAACGGATTCGGAAGTCGATCCGCGCACTGAGAGAGTTGCTTCCTGTGGTCCAGCGCCCGCTGGCCGAGGTCGTGCTGGTGGCGACGGGCGACGTGGTGCTGGCCTTCAGGGGCGGCACGGCGTTCGATGCCGTCTCGGGTCAGGAGTGGATCTTCGAGATCGCGCAGTTCCAGCGCGAGGTCGAGGCATTCCAGGCCGGACGGGGCGCCGATGCGCCCGCGCGCGCACCCGCGACCGGAGTCGGGGCCTGCGACCAGACCGCCTGATCTCCCGCTGTTCCCGTTCGGAGTGAGCCGACTCCGGACCGCCTCGCCGGCGTTGAGCGGCCCGAATCCGGGCCGCGCCGTGGCAAGCGCGACGACCCTCCGATCGCCCTGCCGCGGGAATCACAGGGGGACCACTGGATGCGCGTGATTGCGATCGTGAACCAGAAGGGGGGCTGCGGGAAGACCACGACCACGGTCAATCTCGCCGGTGCGCTGGCCGCGGACGGCCACCGCGTGTTGGTGGTCGATCTCGACCCCCAGGCCCACGCCACGCTGGCGTTGGGGGTCGATCCCGAGCGCCTCGACGAGAACCTCTACGAGGTGTTTGCCAGTCCCGATGGTGCGGGCCGGCTGTCCCAGATGTGCATCCCGGTCGGCGAGCGCCTCGACGTGGCGCCCTCGGGCATCGTGCTCTCGGCGCTCGAGCAGAAGCTCGGAAGCTTGCCGATCGAGGCGCGCACCGGTCGCCTCGCGAGCGCGCTCGACATGCTGGGTGATCGCTACGATTTTGCGCTGATCGACTGCGCGCCCAACGTCGGGCTGTTGACATTCAACGCACTGCGCGCCGCGCGGGAGGTGATCATCCCGCTGGAGACGAGCTTCTTCGCGGTCCACGGCGTGCAGAAACTGCTCGAGACGATCGCGCT
Source organism: uncultured Spirochaetales bacterium (assembly GCA_964587305.1). Lineage (GTDB taxonomy): Bacteria > Myxococcota_A > UBA9160 > UBA9160 > SMWR01 > JAHEJV01. The sequence goes on from CAZPNB010000138.1 coordinate 3,388, forward strand.
GCTCGCGGAGCGGATCGGACACGAGCTGTCGGTGCGCATCCTGCACACGATCTTCGATGGAAGGACGCGCTATGCGCGCCAGACGCTCGGCGAGATTCGCGAGATGTTCAAGGACCTTTGCTTCGATACCGTGATCCGCCAGAACGTGAAGCTGCGCGAGGCGGCGAGCCGCGGGCGGCCGATCAACCTGTTCGCGCGCAGCGCGAACGGCGCCCACGACTACGGAGCACTCGCGATCGAGGTGGCCGCGGGTGCACCCGACGCCGCC
>CAZPNB010000139.1:0-4109 GCA_964587305.1 uncultured Spirochaetales bacterium
GCGGCGTCGCCGGCGGACACTCGAGCCGCGATCCATTCGCGCAGCTCCGACACCTCGCGCGACAGCTCCGCACTGCGCGCCGGCGCCTCGCCGAGCCAGAACGGCACGCTCGGCGGCGCGCCGCCGGCGTCGCGCACCCGCACCACGCCCGCCTCGACGCGCCGGATCCGCCACGACGTGCTGCCGAGCAGGAAGACGTCGCCGGCCATGCTCTCGACCGCCCAGTCTTCGTTCACGGTGCCGATCGTCGTGTCGTCGGGATCGGCGACGACGCGGTAGTCCGCGGTGTCGGGGATCGCACCGCCCGACGTGAGCGCCGCCAGCCGCGCGCCGCGCCGGCCGCGCAGCACCCCGTTCACGCGGTCGCGGTGCACGTAGGCGGCGCGGCGGCCGCGGCCGGTTGTAATGCCGTCCGAGACGAGCTCGAGCACTGCGTCGAAGTCGCCGCGCGAGAGGTGCTCGTAGGGCGCGGCGCGGCGCACGAGGTCGAATAGCTCCGCCTCCTTCCACGGCTCGGCCGCGCACGCGGCGACGATCTGCTGCGCGAGAATGTCGAGTGGAGCCACGGGAGGATGCACGTGGTCGAGCTGACCGGCGCGGACGCCGCGCATCAGCGCCGCGCACTCCACCAGCTCGTCGCGCGTGGTCGGGAACAGGCGCCCCTTCGGTACCGCGCCGCGCGCGTGACCCGAGCGACCGACGCGCTGCAGGAAGGTGGCCAGGCTGCGCGGCGAGCCGAGCTGGCACACCAGCTCGACAGGCCCGACGTCGATGCCGAGCTCGAGCGAGGCCGTCGCCACCAGCACGGCCAGCTCGCCGGCGCGCAGGCGCTCTTCGACGCGCAGGCGCCGCTCCAGCGCGAGGCTGCCGTGGTGGGCGGCGACGCGGTCGGGCCCGAGGCGCTCCGCCAGCAGGTGCGCGATGCGTTCGGCCTGGCGGCGGGTATTCGAGAACACGAGCGTGGTGCGATGCTCTGCGACCAGGCCGGCGATGTGATCGAGGATCTCGCCCCACTGCTCCATCGAGGCCACCGCCGCCAGCTCGCTGCCGGGCACCCAGGTGGCGAGATCGAGCTCGCGGCGATGGCCGGTGTCGATCACCGCGCAGCGCGGGGTGCCGTCGGGCATGCTCGCGTCCGCCGATGCGCCGACCAGCAGGCGCGCGATGCGCTCGATTGGCCGCTGCGTCGCCGACAGGCCGATCCGCACCGGCCGTCGCTCGCACAGCGCCGCCAGGCGCTCCAGTGAGAGCGCCAGGTGCGACCCGCGCTTGTCGCGCGCGGTAGCGTGGATCTCGTCGACGATCACCGTCCTGGTGCGGCGCAGTGTCTCGCGACTGCGCTCGGCGGTGAGCATCAGGTAGAGCGACTCGGGCGTGGTCACGAGGATATGCGGCGGGTGCGCGACCAGCTTCGCGCGTCGCGCCGGCGTCGTGTCGCCCGAGCGCGTCTCCGCGCGGATCTCCGCCGCGATCCCGCGCTCACGCGCGAGCGCGCCGATCTCCGCGAGCGGCGCGATCAGGTTCTCGCGCACGTCGACGGCAAGCGCCTTCAGCGGCGAGACATAGACGATGTCGATGGCATCGGGCAGCGCGCCGTGACAGGCCTCACGCAGCAAGCGGTCGATGCAGACGAGGAACGCGGCGAGCGTTTTTCCCGAGCCGGTTGGCGCCGCGATCAGCGTGTCGCGGCCGCTCGCGATCGCCGGCCAGCCCTGCTCCTGGGGTTCGGTTGGACCGAGCGGGAAGCGTCGCTCGAACCAGGTGCGCACGATCGGATGGAAGAGAGCCAGCGCATCCATGACTCAGAAGACGGTAGCGCGACACGCTGATCTACCGAGGGGTCCGACCCTACGGGTTGGAGCCAGGCGACAGATCGCGTAACGTCCTGCCGATCTCTGTCACCCCTTCCCTTCCGTCATTCTCTCCGTCTCGTCCTCCCCTCCACGCAGAGGACCCCTCTTGGCGCAAGCACTTGCGCAGCCGACCGCGCCCGAGCCGCGCTCTGCCGCGACTCGATCCCGACCCGCGAGAGCGGTCCTCTCGGTGTGCCTGATCAACCCGCGCTTCGAGCCCTCCTACTGGGGCTTCGAGTACGCGCTGCCGCTCTATCCGGGCGATCGGCGCAGCACGATGATCAACGGCGCGCTGCCGACCGTGGCGGGGCTCGCCGCGGGTCACGAGATCACGCTAGTCGACGAGAACGTCGAGGAGATCGACTGGGACTCGCTCGCCCGCTTCGACGTGGTCGGCGTCACCGGTATGAACGTCCAGCGCGAGCGGCAGCGCCAGATACTCGCGCGGCTGAAGCAGGTCGACACCTTCGTCGTGGTGGGCGGCCCCTACGCCTCCGTGAAGGAGGAGGCGTTCGAAGGCCTCTACGACGCGATCTTCGTCGGCGAGGCCGACGAGACCTGGCCCGCGTTCCTGGCTGCCTTCGCCGCCGGTCGGCCGGTGCAGACGCGCTATCAGCAGGAGGGTCGCACCGACATGACCACCCTGCCGATTCCGCGCTACGACCTGCTCCGCGTCAACCGCTATGCGTCGGGGTCGCTCCAGTTCTCACGCGGCTGCCCGTTCCAGTGCGAGTTCTGCGACATCATCGTGATCTTCGGCCGCGTGCCGCGCACGAAGAAGCCGGCGCAGGTGATCGCCGAACTCGACGAGATGCGCAAGGCGGGATTCTTCTCGGCGATGATCGTCGACGACAACTTCATCGGCAACAAGAAGGAGGCCAGAGAGCTCCTGCGCGAGATCGCGATCTGGCAGCGCGAGAACGGCTACCCGCTGCGCCTGTCCACCGAGGCCAGCATCAACCTGGCCGACGACCCGCTGCTGCTCGAGCTGATGTACGAGGCCAATTTACGCAGTGTGTTCATCGGCATCGAGACCCCGCGCGAAGCGTCTCTGAAGGAGACGAAGAAGTTCCAGAACACGCGCGGCGACTCGATGGAGGCCAAGCTGGCGCGCGTCCAGCGCGCTGGGCTCGACATCAGCGCCGGATTCATTGTCGGCTTCGACAGCGACGACCTCGCGATCTTCGAGGACCAGTACCGCTTCATCCAGGACAACGGGATCCTGCTGGCGATGGTCGGAATGCTGGGCGCGATCCCGAAGACGCCACTCTACGAGCGGCTCGAGAAGGAGGGGCGCCTGGTCGAGGAAGACCCCAACTGCAACTTCCACCCCAAGCAGATGACGCGCGAAGAGCTGCGCACGAACTACTGGGAGCTGGTCAGTCGCCTGTACACGCCGGAGGCGTTTTTCGAGCGCTACTTCTCGGTGTACAAGAACTACCCCGAGTTCGAGCGCAAGCGCGCCGAGATCTGCGAGAAGGCCGGCGAGGGGAAGACGCTGCCCACGCTCGGCTACGGGCTGATTTTGCTCTGGAAGCTCGCCGTGGCGCTCTTCCGCGACGGCTCGCTCGGGAGCGTCGGCCGGACCTACTGGCGCTACTTCTGGCGCGACAACCGCAGGCACCGCCCGGGCGTGATCGGCTTCGCCCAGTTCATGAACCGCTGCGTCACGCACTGGCATTTCTACATCTTCACGCGCGAGACACGCGCCGGGCGGCTGCGCACCTATAACAGCGGATGATCCGATCCGGCCGCGCATCGCATCACTGCTGCCCAGCACCACCGAAAACGCCCCAACGCCCGGCAACCCGCCCTCATCGCCGCACGCCCTCGATCACCGCGAGGCGCGCCAGCGTGGGCACGATCTTCGTCAGCTCGAAGCCCGCCGCCCGGTACAAGGAGCGGAACTCCTCCTCCGAGCGCTGCCGCCCGCCCGACACCACGAGCATGTTGACGTCGTTGGCCGCAGCGCCGCGGCTCTCGAGCGACTGGTCGATGTGCGACGGATAGACGCCCTCGGCGATCAGCAGCTTCGCGCCGGGCCTCATCGCGCGGTAGCAGTTGCGCAGGATCGCCGTCGCCTGCTCGTCGTTCCAGTCGTGGATCACGTGCTTCAGCAGGTAGGCGTCGGCGCCAGCAGGCACCTCTCGGAAGAAGTCGCCGGAGACTATCTGGCAGCGCGCGGAGAGCCCCGCCAAGGCGAGCTTCTCGCGCGCCCGCTCGGCCGCGCCCGCGCGGTCGAACACGATCCCGCGC
>CAZPNB010000140.1:0-2775 GCA_964587305.1 uncultured Spirochaetales bacterium
ACGCGAACGCGGGCTGCGTGACGAAGAAGGCGCCCTTGAGGTGCACGTCGATGATCGCCTCGAGGTGCGCGGGCTCGAGCTTGAGGAAGCTCTTGTCGCGCAGGATCCCGGCGTTGTTCACCAGCACGTCGACCTTGCCGAAGTTGTCGAGCGCGGTCTGGATGATCGCCTTGCCACCCTCGGGTGTCGCGACCGAGTCGTAGTTGGCGACCGCCTTGCCGCCCGCTTCGATGATCTCCTTCACCGTCGCGTCGGCCATGCTGCTGCCGCCGCCGGTGCCGTCGGCGGAGCCGCCGAGGTCGTTCACCACCACGGAGGCGCCGCGGCGCGCGAGGTCCTGGGCGTAGGTCTTGCCGAGGCCACCACCGGCCCCGGTGATCACGGCGACACGGCCGTCGAAACGAATATCGCTCAAGGGGGATCTCCTTCTTCGGCGGGAACGGTTATCGCCGTCGCGGCGGAGCATCCTAGCAGCCCCCGAGCCACTGCGGATACCCTCCCTTCGAAGATGAATCAGCCCGATTTCGCCGCGGTTCTGCGCGAGCACGCCCTGCCGGAGCTCCGCCGGGCCGCCGTCACCACGCTGCAGGTGAACGTCGGGAAGCGCTGCGACCTCGCCTGCCACCACTGCCACGTCGAGGCCGGCCCCAATCGCAGCGAGGTGATGGACGCGGCCACCGCGGCCCGGGTGATCGAGCTGCTCGCGGCCGATCCCGAGGTGCGCACCCTCGACCTGACCGGCGGCGCGCCGGAGCTGAACGCGAACTTCCGCAAGCTCGTGCAGGAGGCCCGCGCGCTGGGGCGCCAGGTGATCGACCGCTGCAACCTGACGGTGCTGTTCCTGCCCGGCCAGCAAGACACGGCCGAGTTTCTGGCCGCGGCCGGCGTGAAGGTGGTGGCCTCACTGCCCTGCTACACGCCGGAGAACGTCGATGCGCAGCGCGGCAAGCGCGTATTCGAGCGCAGCGTGGCCGCGCTGCGCCGGCTGAATGCGCTGGGCTATGCGCGGCCGGGCAGCGGTCTCTCCCTCGACCTCGTCTACAACCCGCTCGGCCCGTCGCTGCCCCCCGACCAGGCGGTGCTCGAAGCGACCTACCGCGACGAGCTGCGCTCGCTGTTCGGGATCGAGTTCGATCGCCTGGCCACGATCACGAACATGCCGATCAAGCGCTTCGCGCAAGCGCTCGAGCGCGACGGGCGCCACGCGGAGTACATGAGCCTGCTCGTCAACCACTTCAACCCGGGCACGGTGTCGGCCCTGATGTGCCGGTCGCTCGTATCGGTCGGCTGGGACGGCGCGCTCTACGACTGCGACTTCAACCAGATGCTCGAGATCCCGCTCGGAGCGGGCCCGCGAACCGTCTGGGAGATCGACGTCCTCGCGGATCTCGAGTCGCTGCCGATCGAGACGGCACCGCACTGCTTCGGCTGCACCGCCGGCAGCGGCTCGAGCTGCGGCGGGGCGCTCGCCTGAGGGCGAGTATCCACCATGGACACGGCATCCGCGCCGATCGGAACGCCCGCTCCGGGCGCTGCGCGCTGGGCGAAGGTCGCGCTCGGGGTTGCCGCGCTCGCCGGGGTCGTCGCGCTCGGCAGGTTCGCAGGTGGCACCGTGCAGAGCTTTGCTCTGTGGGTCGACAGCCTGGGCGCGTGGGGGCCCGCGGTGTTCATCGCCGGCTATGCGCTGGCGGTCGCCGCGTTCGTGCCCGCGTCGCTGCTGACGCTCGCGGCGGGGGCGATCTTCGGGATCGGCGCCGGTGTCGTCTACGTATTCATCGCGGCGGTCGCGGGCTCCTCGCTCGCGTTCCTGGTATCGCGTTACCTCGCGCGGTCGGCGATCGAGCGCCGCCTCGCCAGCAACGAGAAGTTCCACGCGATCGACCGGGCCGTCGGCGTGCACGGGCGGCGGATCGTGTTCCTGCTGCGCCTATCGCCGGCGTTCCCGTTCAACCTGCTGAACTACGCGCTCGGGCTCACGAGCGTTCGCTTCGCCGACTACTTCGCCGCGTCGGTCGGGATGCTTCCCGGCACTCTCCTCTACGTCTACTCGGGCAAGGCGGTCGGCGACGTCGCGGCGCTCGCCGGTGGGGCCGCGCCCGAGCGAGGCGCCTCCGATCTCGCGCTGCTCGGGGTGGGTCTCGTCGCGACCGCCGTCGTCACCGTACTCGTGACGCGCATTGCGCGCCGCGCGCTCGCCGAGGCGACCGGCGGCGCGGCATAGCCTGTTCATCGCGAGTTTCACGCTCCAGGAGGTGATGATGTCCCTGCTTCCCCCGGTCTCGCCGATGGACGAGCACAACCAGACGCTGGTCCAGAACGTGCACCCGCCCGCGTGGCGGAATCCCGAGCCCACCGGCCGCTACAACCTCGTCGTGATCGGTGCCGGCTCGGCGGGGCTGATCACCGCGGCGATCGCGGCGGGCCTCGGCGCCAAGGTCGCGCTCTGCGAGCGCCACCATCTCGGCGGCGACTGCCTGAACGTCGGCTGCGTGCCGTCGAAGGGCGTGATCCGCGCGTCGCGGATGGTGGCCGAGGCGCGCCGCGCGCAGAAGGAGATCGGCCTGCCGCTCGCCGACGACGCAGAGGCAGACTTTGGCGCCGCGATGGAGCGCATGCGGCGGATCCGCGCGAAGATCAGCCACGAGGATTCGGCAGCGCGCTACCGCGACGAGCTGGGCGTCGACGTGTTCCTCGCCGAGGCGCGCTTCTCCGGCAACGGCACCGTGGAGGTGGCCGGCACCACGCTTCGCTTCAAGAAGGCGGTGATCGCTACCG
>CAZPNB010000141.1:0-7210 GCA_964587305.1 uncultured Spirochaetales bacterium
TCTGCACGTCCTCGGAGAGCGAGCCGGGGTCGAGCCGGCCGGTCACGAGGGCGCGCTCCACGTCTTCCTCGAGGCGGCGGACCGAGAAAGAGCACGCGGTGGCCCCGGTGGATGGCGGCGAGCCCGAGGGCCTGGGCGAGGTGACTCTTGCCCGTGCCGGGCGGTCCGAGCAGCAGGGCATCTTCGCACTGGCTCACGAAGCGGGCCGTCGCGAGCTCGAAGACCTGCTGGCGGTCGTCGAGATCGACCAGGCCCTGCGCAAGCTGCGGCTGTCGGGCATGGCCGACACGCTCGAGACCCGGCTGCTCGAAGCCCAGAGCGGTGCGTCTCGCCATCCAGGACGAGCTGGACGCTGCCGGGTTGAAATACAAGGTCGCGATCGAGGCGGCGTGACGTTCGACGAGCGTGTCGCCACGTTCTCGCGTGGAAACCGGTCGAGTCATCTGCCGAGCCCCCGCTACGGGTGGGGATTTGACCTAATGCTACTTCTCGGACGTTCCGAGAAGCCAGTCTGAATTACCTCGACCGCGACGTTGGTAATCGCGACGACGGTGTCGGGGCTTGCATGGCAGCAGACGCCAGAGCGGCCATCGAGGCGAGCTCGAGCAGCATCGGACTAACGCTAGCGAAGCCGCCTTCGCCGACTCCACAGGCCGAGCAAGGCCGCGAGACCCGCGCCTTGCAGTGTGCTTGCCGAGGGCTCCGGCAGCCGGAATACCTCGCCGTCGAGGTCGACGACGTACAGCTCACCGAAACCGTCTTCGCCGAGGCCTACGATCAGGTCGATGGTGTGTCCCCCGACGCTGGGTGAGAGCTCGCTGGTGCGATCGACGAGGTCGAGGGTGCCCGGAGCCAGCGTCCATATCTTCGCCATGCAGAAGTCCGCGAAGAAATAGAGGCCCTGGAGGTCCGGTCGGCCGACCCCGCGGTAGATGCTTCCGCCGGTGATCGAGCCGGAACAGGCTGGGTTGCTGTCGTGGCCGTACTCGAAGAGAGGCAGCGTGAGTGAGGAGTCGTTGCACGGGGGCGCGTCCGGCGACACTGCACCCAGCGGCACACACGCGGTGCCCTCCATCGAGTCCCAACCGTAGTTGCGGCCGCCCGGATTGCCGGCCGGCTCGCGGTCGATCTCCTCCTTCAGCTCCTGACCCACATCCGCGATCCAGAGGTCAGCGGTTTCGCGGTCGAAGCTCCACCGGAACGGGTTGCGCAGGCCGAAGGCCCAGATCTCGTCGCGGATGCCGGGGTCGCCGGTGAACGGATTCGTCGATGGCACGGTGTAGGTCGTGCCGAGGCCGCCGCTCACGTCGATGCGCAGCATCTTGCCGAGCAGCTCCAGCGGGTCCTGGGCGTTGTTGGAGGGATCGTACGGGCCGCCGCCGCCATCGCCCGGTGCAATGTAGAGGTATCCATCGGACGGGCTGAAGGCGATCGTTCCACCGCTGTGATCGGTGGCGGTCCGGGGGATCTCGAACACGATCTCGCCCGGAACGCTCGCGAGGTTCGGGTTGGCGCTGACCTGGTAGCGCGCCACGACCGACACGGAGGCGTGGTTGGTGTAGTAGACGTAGAAGAGCCCGCTCGTCGCGTAGTCGGGGGCGAAGGCCAGGCTGAACAGGCCGAACGAGTCCGTGGTCGACACCAGAGAGTGGATGTCGAGAAAGGGCGTTGCGAGGACGCTTCCCGCTTCGATGATCCGCACGACGCCAGCGCGCTCGATCACGAACAGGCGCGCGTCCCCGGGCGGCGCCGTGACGAAGGTCGGCTGGGCCAGCCCGGACGCGATCCGGACCGTCTGCAGCGGGGGATCGGCGAGCGATGCCTGCGCCCAGAGCAGTGCGCACCCGAGCCACACCAGAGCCCTCGGTTGCAAGCGGATCGAGGCGCGAATAGACGACTCCTTCCCGCTACGGGGAATTTGACGCAAGCGTACTTCGGACGTTGCACGAATCCAGCCCAAACTACGTATGCTCATGCTCCCCGGCTTCATTCGAGGAAGCCGCCCCCAGGCCGAGCGAGCCATTCCCGGCGGAGAGCCCGCCGCCTCCCCGGCGCGGAGCTCGCCACGAAGGCTACGGCGGCGTGAAGAAGCGCACCGGCCAGTTGCGGCGCACTGCTTCGCGGTAGAGCATCGGATCGGGGTTTACCGCGATCGGGTGGGCCACCAGGTTCAAGAGCGGTCGGTCGGTGATCGAGTCGGTGTAGAAGTAGCTCTTGGCGAGGTCGATCCCCTCCTCCTCGATCAGCTGCTGCAGCCAGTAGATCTTGCCCTCTTCGAAGCAGATCGGATCGATCACGCGCCCGGTGAAGCAGCCATCCTCGACCTCGAGACGCGTGTACAGCATGTGGTGGATGCCGAGCCGCTCCGCGAGCGGACGCACGATGAACTTGGTGGCCCCGGAAACAATCGCCACGACGTGACCGGCCGCTTCGTGCTCGCGAACGAGCTGTACGGCCTCGGGATAGAGCGTCGCCGCCACCTGCTCGTCGAACCACTCGCGGGCCTGCTGCTCGAGCAGGGCCTCGCTCTGTCCGCGGTACGAAGCCAACACGCTCTGCGCCCAGCTGCGGATGTCGAGTACGCCGAGCTTGTACTGCAAGTAGATCGCCGCGCCCTTCACCAGGTCGATGTTGCCGATCTCCCCCCTGCGGTAGCGGTGCTTCATCAGCAGGGTGCCCGAGTTCTCGGCGATCAGCGTCTTGTCCATGTCGAAGAACGCACCGACGCGAGGGCGGACGCGGGCGATGGCGGATTCGGACATGGGGGGTACCTGGGCCGTGGCTAGAAGACGTAGCGCCGCATCGAGACGTTCATCAAGAGGCCCAGCAGCGCGAAGCTCACGACCAGCGCGGACCCTCCGTAGGAGAACAACGGCAGCGGCACGCCGATTACCGGAGCGAGCCCCACCACCATCGCGATGTTGAGAACCGCCGGCCAGAATAGACACCCGACCACTCCGATCGCGAGCAACGCGCCGAACTCGTCCTTCGAGCTGCGCGCCACCACGAGCCCCCAGACGAGCAGCGTCGCGTAGAGCGTCAGCGTTGCGCAGCTTCCGACGAAGCCCCATTCCTCGGCGAGCACCGAGAACGCGAAGTCGGTGTGCTGCGTCGGGAGGAAGCGCAGCTGGGTCTGGGTGCCGTCGCGATAGCCCGTTCCGAACAGACCTCCGGAGCCGATCGCGATCCGCGATTGCGTCGCCTGGTAGCCCGAGGCGAGTGGATCGCGACCCGGGTCGACGACCGTGAGGATCCGCTCCTTCTGATAGGGGGCGAGCGTGAAGCTCCACAGCGCCACCAGCGCGGCGGCCGCGAGCGCGGCGACGCCCAGCCACGCCCGCCACGGAATCCGGACGAGGAACAGGTAGGTGCTGCCGATCAACAGCGTCAGCAGCGCGACGCCCATGTCGCGCTGCGCGAGGATCAGACCGACCGGTAGTGCTGTGATCGCGGCGGGCCACACGAGATCGCGCAGGCGCGTCGTGTGACCGGGCGGATAGCGCTGGAAATAGCGCGCCAACGCGAGCACGAGCGCCACCTTCGCCAGCTCCGAGGGCTGCACGCGACCCCCGAACAGCCAGCTCTGCGAGCCGCGCGTCATCGGTGCGACCACCAGCGTCACCGCGATCAGCCCGAGCGCCAGACCGAAGAGGGGCAGCGCGAAGCGCTCGAAGTGCCGATAGTCGATCGTCGTGCACAGCGCTGCGACCGCCGCGCCGAGCCCGAACGAGACCAGCTGCCGGCGCATCTCGTCCGAGAGCCCATCCGGCGACCCGGTGGCGGAGAAGAGATTCACCAGCCCCGCCGCGGCGAGCAGCGTGATCAGACCGAGCAGCGTCCAGTCGAAGTTCTGGATCGAGCGGCGGTCAATCCTCAGCACGTCCCACTCCGAGCCAGGCGACCTGCGCGGGCACCTTCTGGACGGCGCGCTTCTCGAAATAGCGCGCGAGCACTTTCTGGACGATCGGTCCGGCCGCCGATCCGCCGTGTCCGCCGTGCTCGACCACGGCGGCGACCACGATCTCCGGCGCCTCCGCGGGCGCGAAGCCCACGAACCAGGCGTGGTCGCGCAGCTCGAAGCTGATCTCGTCGTCGTCGAGACCGTCGGTGTGCTTCAGCCCGACGACCTGCGCGGTGCCGGTCTTGCCCGCCACCCGGACGCCCGTCACGCGGGCGCGCGCACCGGTGCCCCCGATCTCGTGGACCACGCCTTCGAGCGCGGCGCGCACCCGGTCGAGGTGCTCGCGGCGCACCGGCACCGTCCCGGCTTCCTCGTCCTCCGGGAGGGACCCGTCGACCAGGCGCCCCTCGGCGTCCGCGATGCGCAACACGATCCGCGGCTTCACGAGCTTGCCCCCGTTCGCGATCGCGCCGTAGGCCACCGCCAGCTGGAGTGGCGTCACCACGTTGAAGCCCTGCCCGATCGAGGTGGAGATCGTCTCGCCCGGCATCCAGCGCTCCTTGAAGCGGCGCTCCTTCCAGGCCGCTGTCGGGACGAGACCCGGCATCTCCTGCGGCAGTTGGATTCCGGTCCGCCGGCCCAGGTTGAAGCCCTGCGCAAAGAACGCCAGCCGATCCACCCCGAGGTCCTTGCCGATCGTGTAGAAGTAGACGTCGCATGACTCGACCAGCGCTCTGTGCATGTCTACCCAGCCATGCCCACCCGCCTTCCAACAGCGATAGGTACGGTTGTAGACGCGCAGATGGCCCGGGCAGAAGATCTTGCGCTTCGGGTCGATCAGACCCTCCTCGAGACCGGCCGCGGCGACGAACGCCTTGTAGGTCGAGCCGGGGGGATACTGGCCGGAGATCGCGCGGTTCTGGATCGGCTTCCACGGGTCGGTGGTGAGCTGCTTCCACTTCTCGGCGTCGATCCCGCCGGCGAAGTCGTTCGGGTCGAATGAGGGCTTCGAGACCAGCGCGAGCACGTCGCCGCTGTGCACGTCGAGCGCCACCGCGGCGCCGATCCGCGCGCGCTCGCCGAGCACGTCGGGCAGGAAGGCATCCTCGGCCGCCTGCTGGAGATCGAGATCGAGCGTCAGCTGCACACTGCCGCCGGGAACCGGGTCGATCTCCTCGATCACTCCGACGACGCGGCCCGCGACGTCCACGATCTGATTGAGGCCGCCCGCCCGACCGCGCAGCGCGTCCTGCTCGAGCTTCTCGATCCCTGCCTGTCCGATCACCTCGCCTTGTCGATAGTCCGCAAAGGCGCGCGTCTCGAGCTGCGCGCCGTGGATCTCGCCGATGTAGCCGAGCACGTGCGCCGCGAGATCGAGCCCCACGTAGTGTCGGCGCGGTCGCACGTCGGTGACCACGCCGGAGAGCGCGTAGAGGTGGGACTCGACCCGCGCCAGCTGGTCGTAGGAGAGATCTCCGGCGAGGCGGATCGGCTGGAAGCGCAGCCGCCCGCTGGGCGTGCCGACCTGGGCGCGCACCTCGCCGGCTTCGCGGTCGATCAGCTCCGCCAGCGCGGGAATCACGACGTTCGGGTGACGCACGTCGTGCGGGATCATCTGCACGCCGAAGGCGGGACGCGTCGTGGCGAGAATGCGGCCGTAGCGATCCACGATCTCGCCGCGCGGCGCCTCGAGCCGCAGCGTCCGCACTGAGTTGCGCAACGAGCGCAGGCGCAGGTCGTCGGTCTGGATCACCTGGAGCTGGAACAGCCGCGCGAAGAAGACCGCGAATACCAGCACGATGAACGCGGCGAGCCAGGGAATGCGCTGCTGAATGTCAGATTCGCTCCCGCCGCCGAGACGCTGATCCACGCCGATCACAACGAAAAGCTCCGGGTCGCGAGCCGCAACGGCCGTCGGCCGTCCTGCTCACCGCCGACCCACGACACGACGACCGACACCACCGAAGCCACCAGCGGTGCGAGGATCGCGTTGATGGCGATGTGGGGGACGAGGGTGCCGAGGTGCAGCAGCCCGAAGCCCGCACCCGGTGTGAAGAAGGTGGTGAGCGCCGCCATCCCGAGCGCGTGTATAGCCGTGAGCGCGCTCGCGACGATGATCTGCGCGATCACGCCGATCATGCTGACGCGAACCGACAGCACGCGCGAGGCGGCGAAGATCAGCACGCTCATCAACGCGTGCTGCCCCTGTAGACCGCCCGAAAAGAGATCGACAACGGTGCCGCAGATCGCGGCGAGGACGAGACCCGTTGCTGTGTTGCGCCACGAGAGCGTCAACGCGAACACCACGAGCAGCGCGAGATCGGGGCGAACCGCGGGGGGCAGGAACGGCGACAGTGCTCCCTGCAGCAGCGGTACGGCGAACACCAGGATCGCGATCCCGAGCACGCGCTTCAACCGCCGTCCCCCTGTGCCGCCGCCGCGTCGGGCAGGTCGCCGCCCTCGGTCGCGTAGAGCAGATCCATCGTGGAACCGCGGCGCAGCATCACGAACACCTGCTCCAGCCGGCCGAAGTCGACCCCTGGCTCTACGCTGGCCTCGCGCATCAACTGGACGCCCGCTTGCTCGACGGCGGTGATCACACCGACGCGCAGGCTCTTCGGGAAGACCCCGCCCAGACCCGACGTGATCAGCACGTCGCCGGGCGCCACGTCGGCCTCGCGTCCGACGAACTCGAACACCAGTGCGTCGCCGGTGCCGCGCACCACGCCCCGGGCGCGGCTGCGCTGCACCACGGCGCTCACCGCGCTCTGTCGATCGAGGAGCAGCATGCCCTTGGCGGCATTGCGAGACGTGGTGGTGACCAGCCCTACCAGGCCCTGCTCGGAGATCAGCGGCATTCCGGAGCGGACGCCGTGGTTGCGGCCGCGGTCGAGCAGCACCGATTGGAACCAGGTCGAGGCATCCAGGCCGACCAGCTCGGCGCGGAGCATCGGCACGTCGAACTCCTCGCGCATCTCGGCGATCCGCCCGAGCCGCCCGCTCGCCAGCAGGGCCTCGCGAAGCTGGAGGTTCGCGTCCTCGGTCTCCGCCAGCCGCGCGCGCAGGTCGTCGTTCTCGTGGCGGACGTCGACCAGCGCGACGTAGTCGATCCACGACCCGCGCGCCATCGCGAACGGCAGCCCGACCAGCCTCTGAACGGGCACCGCGACGTCGAGCACGAGCCCGCTCCACCAGGAGAGCTCACGGCCTCCCCGCGCGAGGGCACGCCGATCCACCACCATGTTGATCAGGGCAATCCCGACCAGCAGGGCGGTCAGCCCGGCGAGTAGCACCCGACTTCGGATCTCG
>CAZPNB010000142.1:0-6614 GCA_964587305.1 uncultured Spirochaetales bacterium
GAGTCTTCCCGGCCTCGGCCTCTACCGCGTGTCGAAGGTGGCGCTCGACGCGCTGATCGAGTGCTGGCGGATGGAGCACCCGGACGTCGACTTCACGCGCATCGTGGTCGGGAACACCGCAGACACCGAGTTCGCGAACGCGTGGGGTGGCGACGCGATAGCGGAGGCGATGAAGGTCTGGGTGAGCCGCAACCTGTTCCCGGCGGCGACGATGATGCCGCTGCCGGTGCTCGCCGAGGCGATCCTCTCGGTGATCGCCGTGCGCGGGTACGTCGACGACATCGCGATCATGCCGCGCACCCGCGATCCGAAGGCCGGCTGAGTCGGATCAGATGTACTGCGCCCAGCCGCCGGGATGGGCGCTCTTGTAGCGGCCGTACCAGAGGCAAGCCGGGTACAGCACAGCCACGACAACCGCTGCGGCGGCGTAGGTGTGGACGAGGCCTCCACCGGAGACGAGCCCGAGTGCTCCGGCGCCCGCCGCGAGCAGCGGGAAGTGCAGCAGGTAGAAGAAGAGCGCGGTGCGGCCGAGCACGAGGAACGGGTTGCGCGGGCGCGACGGCCCGGCGAGCCGACCCTGTAGCGCGAGCAACGCGGCGAGCAGCAGCGCCATCAGGCCCAGCTCCAGTGCTGCGAACGCGAGACTCGGTGGATACTTGCTGACGTGGAGCCACTGGATCAGGCCGCCTCCGTCGCGCAGCAGCGCCATGTTGCCGTAGCCGTTGGCGCCGCGAACTGCTGCGAACAGCGCGAGCCCCACGAGCCCGGCGGCCGCGCAGCGTCCGGCCGCGGCCGACGCCGGCAGCCCGCGACGGCGGACCGCTTGCAGATGCGAACCGAATGCCCAGCCGAGCATCATCATCGCGAGCCACGGAAGCACGGGGTAGGCGACCGCGGCGAAGGAGATGCGACCGGGCGCGACGAGCAGCGCCGCAATGGGCCCGACCGCGCCCGGCGCGGTCGGCGCCGCGCTCAGCGTGACGAGCTCACCCGCCGCGAGCCAACCCAATGCCAGTATCACCAGCAGCGGTGCCGGCAGCCGGCGCAGCAGCGCCATCGCGAAGAGCGACATCCCGATCGCGTACAGAACCTGGAGCACGAGGAAGTAGTGTCCAACCAACGCAGTCGGGCCGAGCGAGAGCCAGACCGCCTCGCAGCCGACCAGGACGAGGCCGCGCGCCACCAGATGTCGGTCGATCGCAGCGCCGGAAATGCCGCGCGCCGCCCGAGCCGCGGTGGAGAGCGCGAGCGACGTTCCCGACAGGAACAGGAACGTCGGCGCGCACAGGTGCGTGATCCAACGCGTCCAGAACTGCGCCGCTGGCAGCGCCGTCCCGGGCACCCAGCCCGCCACGAAGAACGCCTCGACCGGATAGACCGAATCGACCGCGACGCGGCCGGCGTTCCACATCGCCGATGCGTGGTCCACCGCCATCACCATCATCACGAAGCCACGCAGCCAGTCGATCGCAACCAGGCGCTCACCCGTACCGCTCATCCGCGAGAGGCTACAGCGCCTTGCAGTCGCGCAGCGCGGCGATCTCCGCGTCGTCGAGCCCGCACTCGCGCAGCACTACGTCGGTGTGTTCGCCGTGCAGCGGTGGCCGCCGGTCAATCGCGCCCGGCGTGCGCGAGAGCTTCACCGGCAGGCCGGTGGTCGAGAAGGTTCCGAATTCCGGGTGGGGCAGATCGACGCGCATCTCGCGCGCCAGCACCTGCGGATCGGCGAACACCTGCGCGAGGTCGAGCACCGGGCCACACGGGACCCCCGCGCCGTTGAGCAGACCCACCCAATGCGACACGTCCTCCAACCGCAGAACGTCCTCGAGTACCACGGTGAGCTCGCGCCGGTTGCGCACCCGATCGAGGACACCCGCGAAGCGTGCGTCGCGGAGCCAGTCTGGCCGTTCGAGGGCCTGGGCCAAGCGCTGCCATTGGGCATCGTTCGCCGCCGCGATGTTCAGGTAGCCGTCCCGCGCCGCGAAGCGCCCGTAGGGCGAGGTCAGCGGATGATGATGCCCGGCGGGGCCGGGGGCGCGGCCCGACTCGAAGTACATGCCGGCGCCCCACGTCAGGACGGCGATCATCGACTCCAGCAGCGACGTCTGCACGACCTGTCCGCGGCCGGTGCACGCCCGATCGAGCAGCGCGAGCTGGATGCCCTGCGCCGCGAACATGCCGGCGAGCACGTCACCGATCGCGATTCCTGCACGCGTGGGCCCGGTCTCCTCGGTTCCGGTCAGGCTCATGAAGCCGCTCATCCCCTGCGCGATCTGATCGAAGCCCGGGCGGTCGCGGTACGGACCGTCGGCGCCGAAGCCGGAGATGCCGCAGTAGACGAGGCGCGGAAACCGCGAGGAGAGCGCTCCGGGCCCGAGCCCGAAGCGCTCCATCACGTCGGGCCGGAAGTTCTCGACCAGCACGTCGAAGCGGGGCAGGATCCGCAGCAGCAGCGCGCGCGCCTCGGGGCGGCGCAGATCGAGTGTGGCCGAACGCTTGCCGCGATTGGCGGACAAGAAGAAGTAGGAGTCGCGCGCAGAGCCCGGCGCGCGGAACTCGCGTCCCTCGGGTGACTCGAGCTTCACGACGTCGGCGCCGTAGTCGGCGAGCAGCATCGTGCAGTAGGGTCCGGCGAGGAATCGCGTCAGGTCGAGCACGCGCACGCCGGCGAGCGGTGACGGCACGAACTAGCGCCCGGCGAATCGGGGTTTGCGCTTCTCGAGGAAGGCCGACACGCCTTCGCGATAGTCCTCGCTCTCGAAACAGGCGGCGATCGACGCGTGGATCCCGTCGAGGTTGCGCTGCTCGCCCGGCTTCGCGAGCTCCGAGACGATCCGCTTCACGCTGGCGATGGTGAGCGGCGCATTGCCGGCGATCCGCTGTGCGGTCTGCCGAACGTGTCCCAGCAGCAGGGCCGCTGGCACCACCTCGTTCACGAGCCCGATCGCCAGTGCCTCGGGTGCTGCGTAGCGGCGCGCGGTGAAGAAGATCTCCTTCGCGCGCGAGGGGCCCACCAGATTCTGGAGCATCTCGATGCCGGACATGGGGTAGCCGACGCCGAGCTGCGCAGCGGGGATCGCGAACACGGCATCGTCCGCCGCATAGCGGAGGTCGGCGCACAGCGCGATCGCGACCCCGCCCCCCACACAGTAGCCGCGCACCATCGCGATCAGCGGCTTGTCGAGGCCGGCGAGCGCGGCGAACGCGCGGCCGCCATCGACGTCGTAGTCGGTCGCGGACGCTCCGCTGCGCTCGACCCCGAACTCGGAGATGTCGGCGCCCGCCACGAACGCCGCCTCGCCCTCCCCGCGCAGGATCACGACGCGCACGTCCGGGTCCGCGGCCAGTGCTTCGACGGCCAGCGGAATCTGCCGCCACATCTCGACGCTGATCGCATTGCGCCGCTCGGGATGATCGAACACGATCCAGCCGAGGCGGGGGTCTTCGCCGTCTCGTTCCACGCGCACGCGTCCGCCCATTCTGCTGGTCTCCGCTCGGCTGCGCCTCGCTGGGCGCAACTTGCCGGGCCAGTCTAGTGCGCCGCTGCCCGTGTCGCGGGGAGATTGACAGAGTGTGACTCTGAGTCATAGTCCAAGTCACCTGGTCGGCCGCAGGGCTCGGCAGCAGGCGACGCGCGCGAGCACGCTCGGGCCCTCCCCAGAAATCAATAATCGGATCGCGGCCTTGGATCGAAGCCGGGGATCGGTCCACTGTTCCCTCATGGGGATTCGGAGCCCACGTTGACCGTTCATCTGCACGGACTGGGGCACGCTCATCCGGAGCCCGAGATCACGAATCGCTTCCTCGAGTCGCTCGAGATCGGCACCGACGACGCGTGGATCCTGGAGCGCGTCGGCATCCGTTGCCGACGCACCGTCCTGCCGCTCGACTACATCCGCACCACGCGGAACCGGGAGCCGCGGGCGGCGCTGGAGGCCGCCACGGAGAGCAACGCGACGCTCGGGGCCAGGGCCGCCCGGCTGGCCCTGGAGCGCGCAGGGGTCGCCGCCGCAGACGTCGGGCTCGTGATCGCCGGGAGCTCGGCCACCGACACGAGCGCTCCGGCCGAGGCCTGCAACGTGGCGGGCGAGCTCGGGATGGAGGTGCCCGCCTTCGATGTGAGCTCGGCTTGCACGAGCCTTTACGTCCACCTCTACTTGATGTCGTTGATGGACCCGGCCCGGCTACCCGACTGGGTCCTGCTCGTCGCGCCGGAGACGCTGACCACGACCGTTGACTACAACGATCGCGCATCGGCGGTGCTGTGGGGCGACGGCGCGGCGGCTGCGGTCGTCTCGACGCGCTACCCGGGGCGCGCGCAGGTGCTGGCGAACGAGCTGGCCAGCAGCCCCGCCGCGCGCGACAAGGTCGTCGTCCCGCGCGGCGGACACTTCCGCCAGGAAGGACGCACGGTCCAGATGTTCGGCATCAAGCGCATGGTGCAGGGACTGACCCGGCTGCGCGACGCATTCGAGCAGGACGGACGCGCGCTGCACTTCGTCGGCCACCAGGCGAATCTGCGGATGCTCGAGAACGTGCGGAACACCGCCGGTATCGCGCCCGAGCGCCACCACACCAACGTCGAG
Source organism: uncultured Spirochaetales bacterium (assembly GCA_964587305.1). GTDB lineage: Bacteria > Myxococcota_A > UBA9160 > UBA9160 > SMWR01 > JAHEJV01. Next base: position 4,587 of record CAZPNB010000142.1, read on the forward strand.
TGGTACGGGAACACCGGCGCAGCCAGCTCGGCCAGCGTGGTTTCCATGAACTGGGACAAATGGCGCGACACCGACGACATCGCCATCGTCGGCGTCGGCGCCGGACTCACCTGGTCGAGCTACCTGCTGCGTTTCGGGAGCTCCAACCGATCGGAAGGGAACTCTTGAAGTACGCCGAGTTCCGCGAACGCTCCGGCTTCTCCCACGACGAGCTGCTGGCCTTCGCGCACGGGCGGCTGTTCGGCGACGCGCCGCTCGGCTTCGATGCCCGCCTGCCACTTCCGCCGATGCTGATGGTGGATCGCATCGTATCGATCGAGCGCAGCGGTGCGCGCGGGCGGGTCGTAGGAGAGCGCGACGTGCGGCGCGATGACTGGTTCTTCCAGTGCCACTTCCTGGGCGACCCGGTGCAGCCCGGCTGCCTGGGTGTCGATGGTGTCTGGCAGCTGCTCGGCTTCTTCTGTGCGTGGGCGGGCGGGCTCGGCTCCGGCCGCGCGCTGGGCTGCGGCGAGGTCGAGTTCTCCGGTCAGATCCGTCCCCACGACGGCTGCGTGCGCACGGAGATCGACGTACGCCGCTACACCGAGCTCGAGAAGGCCGGCGCCTCGATGGTGATCGGCGACGCGACGCTGTTCGTCGATGGCGATCCGATCTACACCGTGAAGCGCGCGCGGGTCGGCACCTTCCAGGGCATCGCGTACCCCGACTACCCCAACCCCTCGGCCAACGCCCGAGGGGGGCGTATGGAACGCTGAGCGATGACTCCCGATGCGGTGCTCGCGGCGATTCCGCAGCAGGAGCCGTTCCGTTTCATCGACGACATCCTCGAGCTCGGTGACGACCACATCGTGGCCTGCACCACCTTCCGTCCCGACGCGGACTTCTATCGGGGGCACTTCCCGGGAAACCCGATCACCCCGGGGGTGATCTTGATCGAGGCGATGGCTCAGGCGGGCGTGGTGGCGCTCGGGATCCATCTGCTAGAACGGGAGATCGGCGCGGACGAGGCCGCCAAATACACGACGCTGTTCACCGACGCCGAAGTTGAATTCAGCGGGATCGTGGAGCCGGGAGTGCGAGTGATCACCACCGGACGGGTCGTCTTCTTCCGCCGGCGCAAGCTGCGCTGCGCCGTCGAGATGAAGCGCGAAGACGGTACCCTCGTGTGTTCGGGGACACTCTCCGGCATCGGAGTACCGAAGTGATGCATCGCGTGGTGGTGACCGGTCTCGGCGTGGTGGCACCGAACGGCAACGGAACGCACGACTTCGAGACCGCGCTGCGCAACGGCACCTCGGGCATCCGCGCTCACCCGAAGCTCGCGGAGCTGGGCTTCGGGAGCCGGGTCGCGGGCGTTCCGCAGGGCGTGGACTCGCTGGTGGAGAAGCACTTCGACGAGGAGCTGCAGCGCGCGATGAACTCCTCGCACCGCTACGCGGCGGTGGCGGCGATCGACGCGTGGCGCGACGGGGGCCTCGCGCGGCCCGGCCCCGGCGACGACGCGGTCGACTGGGACACCGGCGCGGTCGTCGGAACGGGCATCGGCGGCATGGACACGATCGGGTCGCGGGTGGTTCCGCTCACCGACGCGGGAAACGTGCGCCGTCTGGGCAGCACCGCTGTCGAGCAGGTGATGGCGAGTGGTGTCTCGGCGCGCGTCTCCGGTCTGCTCGCGCTCGGCAATCAGGTGACGACCAACTCGAGCGCTTGCAGCACCGGCGCCGAGGCGATCGCGTTCGGCGCCGAGCGCATCCGGCGCGGCCAGGCGAAGCGGATGCTGTGCGGCGGCTCCGAGGGCGATAGCCACTACATCTGGGCGGGCTTCGACGCGATGCGCGTGCTGTGCCGGACCCACAACGACACGCCCGAGATCGCCTCGCGGCCGATGAGCGCTTCGGCGGGCGGATTCGTCGCCGCGGCCGGGGCCGGCCTGATGCTGCTCGAGAGCGAGCAGAGCGCCGTCGAGCGCGGCGCGCGGATCTACGCCGAGGTCGCAGGCATGGCCGTCAACTGCGGCGGACACCGGGG
>CAZPNB010000143.1:0-3361 GCA_964587305.1 uncultured Spirochaetales bacterium
GCGAGCACGATGGTGAAGCAGAAGTTCTCCGAGGAGATCGAAGTGGTGTTCGTGCCCCACACCCCCAATCCCGCCTCGGGATTCGTCCACTACGTCCCCAAGGCGTCGCTCATCTACCTGGACTGGCAGATCGAGGATGGGCTCAAGGTGGTGGTGTCGGGGGGCGTGGTTCAACCCGATGGCGTGGCCTCGCGGCCGGGAGATGCGGTTGTCGCTGGTCCGATGTGAGGGCGTGGTCCTCAAGAATTGGGCGCTGGGAGAGACCAGTCGGATCGTGGCCGCTTACACCCGCGAGCTCGGCCTCATCAAGATGGTCGCCAAGGGCGCGCGCAAGTCCCCGAGTCGTTTCGGCTTCGCGCTCGAGCCGCTGTCGCGCTCGCGGCTGGTGATCTATCACAAGACCGATCGCGACCTGCAGCTGGTGTCGCAGGCCGACACTCTCGATGCCTGGGGCAGCGAACTGGGCGATCTCAACCGCCTGGCCCACGGCCAGGCCACGGTCGAGCTGATCGACCGCCTGGTTTGGGGCGAGGAACCGCACGAAGCGCTGTACGACCTGCTGGTGCGGGCGCTGGAGGCGGTGGTGCGGGCTCCGCTCGCCGCGCTGCCCGCGGTGACACTGGCGTTCGAGGTCCAGGTCGCCAGCCTGCTCGGCTACCAGCCGCGGCTCGATGCCTGCGTGATGTGCTCGGGAGCGATCTCCCAGCGCCGGCTGTTCTCGCCCGCCCGCGGCGGCATGCTGTGCGATGCGTGCGCGGCGCGCGAGGCGGGATCGATCACGCTCTCGGCCGACGCGCTCGCCGGGCTTTCACTGCTGCTCACCCGCCCGGTGGCGGACGCCGGCGAGTACCTCGAGGTGCCGCGCGCCGGCGAGATCCAGAAGGTGGTCGAGGCGTTTCTGCGCCATCACTTCCAGCGCTTCACCGGATTGCGCTCGCTCGAGATGCTGCGCGCGTTCGCGGAGCCGTTGCCGGCGGTGGCTGACGCCCCGCGACCGCCGGGAAAGGTGCCATGCCAGGCCTGAAGCCCTCCCGGCATCTCCAGGACATGATTCTCGCGCTCGAGAGTTTCTGGGCCGCGCGCGGGTGCGTGATCCAGCAGCCGTATCCTTCCGAGGTCGGCGCCGGCACCTTCAATCCCGCCACCTTCCTGCGCTCGCTCGGTCCCGAACCGTGGCGGGTGGCCTACGTCGAGCCCTCGCGCCGCCCCAAGGACGGGCGCTACGGGGAGAATCCGCACCGCTTCCAGCAGTTCTACCAGTACCAGGTGCTGCTCAAGCCCTCGCCCCCCGACGTGGTCGAGCTGTACTTCGCGTCGCTGCGGGCGCTCGGCATCGACCCGCGCGAACACGACCTGCGGCTGGTCGAGGACGACTGGGAATCGCCCACGCTCGGTGCGGCCGGGCTCGGCTGGCAGGTGTGGATGGACGGCACCGAGATCTCGCAGTTCACCTACTTCCAGCAGGCCGGCGGCATCGAGGTCGATGTGGTTTCGGCCGAGCTCACCTATGGGCTCGATCGCATCGGGATGATGCTCCAGGGGCGCGACCGGGTTCAGGACCTGCTGTGGGCGCCGGGAGTGACCTGGGGCGCGCTGTGGCTCCAGAACGAGAAGGAATACTCGCGCTACAACTTCGAGGAGGCCGACGTCGCCGCGCACTTCGAGATGTTCAAGGTCTACGAACGCGAGGCGCTGCGCCTGCTCGAGCTGGGCCTGGTGATGCCCGGCTACGACGGCGTGATCAAGTGCTCCCACATCTTCAACCTGCTCGACGCGCGCGGCGCGATCTCGGTGAGTGAACGGGTGGGATACATCGCCCGGGTGCGCAAACTGGCGCGACGCGCGGCTCAGGCCTACGTGGAGCAGCGGCGCGGGCTGGGCTATCCGTTGTTGATCGATGTGGGCGAGCGGGCGAAGTGGCTGAAGGTCGAGGAGCCGGCGACGTGAGCGCGCGCGCGCGACGAGGCGCCGCACGACGCGCGAAGCCCGCTCCTCGCAGGGCGGCTACCCGGGCGTCGCGCGCCGCGACGGCGCGGCCCGCGAAGCGGCCGGCGGGCAAGTTGTCGGGTCCGGTGGCGACCCGGCCTTCGACGCGGACCCGCGCCAAGGCACCGCGCCCAGCGGCCGCATCGCCGACACCCGCCGACCTGCTGTTCGAGATCGGGGTCGAGGAACTCCCGTCTTCATACATCCTGCCCGCGCTCGATCAAATCGAGCGCGGCGCGCGCGCCGGGCTCGAGGCGCTGCGGCTCGGCTTCGCCGGGCTCGAGACCTGGGCGACGCCGCGACGGCTGGTGCTGTCGGTGACCGGGCTGGCGGCGAAACAGACCGATCATCGCGAAGAGGTGCAGGGCCCCGCGGTCCGGGTGGCCTACGACGAGCACGGCCAGCCGACCCGGGCGCTGCTGGGGTTCTGCCAGGGCAAGGGCGTGGATCCGAGTGCGGTGAGGCGGGTTCAGACTCCCAAGGGCGAATACGTCGCGGCCACGCTCGAGCATCGCGGCCGGCCGGCGCGCGAGGTGCTGGGGCCGATGCTGGCCGAGCTGGCGACCCGACTTCAGTTCCCCAAGGCGATGCGCTGGATCGCGGGCGACGACACGCGCTTCGCGCGCCCGGTGCGCTGGCTGGTGGCGTTGCTCGGCGACCGGGTGGTGCCGGTGCGGGCCTTCGGGCTCGACGCCGGCCGGGTCTCGCAGGGTCATCGCTTCCTCCACGGCGGCAGCGTCGCGATCCCTCGCGCCCGCGACTTTCGCGCCGTGCTGAGACGTGCCCGGGTGATCGTTGATCACCGGGAACGCGTGGCCCTGCTGCAAAGCCAGATCGATCAGGCGGCGCGCGCCGCCGCGGGACAGGTGGTGGCGGACCCCGAGCTGGTCGAAATCAACACCTTCCTGGTCGAGTGGCCGACCGCCTTCGGCGGCGAGTTCGCCGCCGGCTTCCTCGACCTGCCGCGCGAGGTGATCGTCACCGCGCTGCGCGAGCATCAGCGCTTCTTCGCGGTCGAGGACGCCCAGGGCCGGCTGCGCCCGGCGTTCGTGGCGGTGCGCAACGGCGACGCCCGGGGCCAGGCACGGGTGCGCAAGGGCAATCAGGATGTTCTGACCGCGCGGCTCGAGGACGCGCGCTTCTACTGGGAAACCGATCTCAAGCATCCGCCGGCCGAACGCGTCGAACAGCTCGCGGGAGTGGTGTGGATGGAGGGTCTGGGGACGCTACGCGACAAGGCCGAGCGACTGGAGGGGCTGGTCGCATGGCTCGACGCGGGCCTCCAGTCCGGGGCGGGGGAGCGGGCGCGCCGGGCGGCGCGGCTGTGCAAGACCGACCTGCTGGGCGAGATGATCGGCAGCGGCAAGGAGTACGC